>NZ_BCUS01000041.1 GCF_001591345.1 Variovorax boronicumulans NBRC 103145
GGTGCGGCGGGTGCAGGCGCAGTCACGGGCGCCGGGGCTTGCACCATCGGGGCCGCGGGCGCCGCCTTTTCCATCGTCCGCGCTTCGTCCTTCTGGACCGACGCTGCCGCAGGGGCTTCGCGCCGCCGCGACGCTTCACGCGTTTCCTGCGTCTCGCGCTGCTTCAGGGTTTCTTTCGCATCGCGCGCCGCTTCGCTGCGCTGCGCAGCGGGCGGTGTCATGTCCGCCGTTGCGGCCGGTTCAGCGGCTGGCGCAGGTGCTGCGGCTACTGCCGGTGCTTCGGCCGATTGCGCAGGCGCAGGCGGTGCCGACGCCGGCGCGGGCGCCCCGGCCACTTGCGCCTCGCCATCGAGCCGCGCGTCGGGCACCGGCTCGCGATGCCACAGCACGGTAACGAAGGTCGCCACGAGCACGGTCGCGAAGGCCGCGTTCCACGGCATGCGCGAACGCGGACTGCCGCCGCCGAACAGGCGTCGCCACCACGGCGCGGCCTGAACCGCAGGGCCGGCCGCCGGCGCGGAGGCCGCGGCGAGGTTGTGCGCCATCTTCAGGATCGCCTCGCGCGTGTGGGCCGCGGGCACGGCGTCGCGATCGGGCGCGTGGTCCAGCGCGCGACGCAGCCGCGGGTCGTGCAGGTCGTCGTCGTCCATGCCGGTGCTCATGCCCGCTGCTCCAGCACCGACAGGTAGCGTTCCATGCAGCCACGCAGCTTCTGCAGCCCGTAGCGCAGGCGGCTGCGCACGGTCTCGAAGCCGATCTCCAGCCGGGCCGCGAGCGCGTCGACGGTCAGGCCGTCTTCATGGTGCAAGAGAAAAGCCGCGCGCTGCTCGGCCGGCAGTTCGTCCAGGCAGGCCAGCAGCCGACGCCCGGCGGCGCGCCAGAACGCCAGCTCTTCGGCCGACGGGTGCGCCGACAGGTCGGTGGCTCCGTGGACGCCACGGTCGAGCGCGGGCACCGCGTCGCCGTCGTCGTCGGTCGCGTGGCCATCGAGCGTCACCTCGCGCCCACTCACGCGCAGGCGGTCCATCGCGAGGTTGTGCGCGATGGTGAAGGCCCAGGTGCGCCAGGTGGCGCCCTGCGGCGAGAAGCTGTCGCGCGCCGAGATGATCCGCACCCAGGTGTCCTGGAACACCTCGTCGGCCTGCGCGGCCAGCCGCGCGCCGAGCAGGCGCTTGACGAAGCGGAACAGGCCGCCTTCGTGGCGCGCATAGAGCACGTCGAAGGCGGCGGCGTCGCCGTGGGCGTAGGCCAGCATCAACTGATCGTCGGGCATGGCGTCGCGCTCGGTGGCGGTGCGGGCAGCAGCAGAAGGGGCGCGTGGCAGCGCAGACATCGCAGGATTGTCACCCGAGCTTGTACGGCGCACGGCGGCGATCGGGGTTAGGTCGAAACGCGATCCGACGCATTCGATCGCAGAAAAATCGACCTGAAAACGCCGGGAGTTGAACTGGGCCCAAAGCCTGGGCTATAATTTTGGGCTCGGTGCTGAATTGCACTGACGGCTCTTTAGCTCAGTCGGTTAGAGCGATGGAATCATAATCCACAGGTCCGCGGTTCGAGTCCGTGAAGAGCCACCAACACAGCCTCCCCGCCCCGGCGGAATGGCTCAAAAAGCCCTAAGTTTTCAACGACTTAGGGCTTTTTTCGTTCAGGCGTCCGATGCCGTCTCGCCCACCGGCACCCGGTCCAGCCGGAACGCCTCGGGCTCGCAGTGCACCAGGCGCCAGCCGTGGGCGCCGTGCAGCTGCAGTTCGTCCATCACGTCCGTCAACGTGCCGATGAGTTCGGTGCCCCAAAACCTGCGTGCGCCGCGCACGGGGTTTCCATGAGATTCCTAGTGCCTGCTGAATGGAAAACGGGACCGCAGCGCCAGCTCTACGGTTTGTTGACCGATGACTTAGGAAGACGGTCCCGTTCCATCCATCGGACGAGTCCGAAAGCGGGTGCGGCAAACATAGGCACATGGCGAAACTGTGAACAAAGCCCCTGGGACTTCTTACAAAGCACAAGGCCCTCGCGAGTCGGCGACTCGCAAGGGCCTTGAAAAAGAAAGCGCCGCAGCGCGAAGCGTCAGCGTCCGAGGTCTTTGGCGGACACGCCGCCGATGCCCCAGTTTTCCTTGGGCATGTCGTGCAGCCACACGCGCACGTTCTCCTTCGGCGCGTCGACGGCCTCGACGATGGCGCGGGTCACTTTCTCGATCAGCGCGCGCTTCTGTTCTTCGGTGCGGCCTTCGATGAGGTAGATCTGTGCAAAGGGCATCGTGTACTCCTGTTCGGTTCTTGAGTGCTTGATGCAGGTCAGACGAAGCGCAGGCCCACGCTGCCCATGCCCTGCACCTTCAGCGTGACGGCATCGCCGGCCTGCACGGCCACGGCCTCGGTGATGCCGCCCGACAGGATCAGCGTGCCCGCCGGAATCTCCTCGCCGCGCGCGCCCAGGTGGTTGGCCAGCATCGCAATGGCCGCGGCCGGGTGGCCGAGCACCGCGGCGCCCGCGCCGAAGGCCACGGGCTGGCCGTTCTTCTCCAGCACGATGCCCACGGTGCGCAGGTCGACCTCGCTCGCGGGCACGGCGCGTCCGCCCACCACGAAGCGCGAGGCCGAGGTGTTGTCGGCCACCACGCTCTTCAAATCGAACTTGAAGTCGCGGTAGCGGCTGTCGATCACCTCGATGCCCGGCAGCACGAAGTCGGTGGCCGCGAGCACGGCGCCGATGTGGCAGCCCGGGCCGCTGAGC
Source organism: Variovorax boronicumulans NBRC 103145 (assembly GCF_001591345.1). GTDB lineage: Bacteria > Pseudomonadota > Gammaproteobacteria > Burkholderiales > Burkholderiaceae_C > Variovorax > Variovorax boronicumulans. The sequence goes on from NZ_BCUS01000041.1 coordinate 2,740, forward strand.
GCGCGCTTGGTGACGAACGCGATCTCGGGCTCGACCTTCGGATGGATGAGCTCGCTCACCTTGCATTCGCCGCCCTCGGGCAGTGCGTAGTTGTCGGCCATGAAGCCGAAGACCGGCGTGGTCACGCCCATCTGCTTCATCTTGGCGTGCGAGGTGAGCCCGGCCTTCAGCCCGATGATGCGGTGGCCGCGCGCGAGCTTGCGGCGGCGGATCTCGTTCTGGATGGCGTAGGCATCGTCCCAGTCCATCTCGGGATGTTCGTCGGTGATCTTGGGCGTGTCGCGCGCTTCCAGCTCGCAGGTTTCCAGGTGCTCGGCGAGCGCGGCGATGGTGTCTTTGTTGAGCTTCATGCCGCGACTCCTTGTTGTTGCTGCTGCACGGCCTGGCGTGCGCGGGCCAGCGTGATGGCCGTGTCTTCGATCATGTCTTCCTGCCCGCCGACCATGCCGCGCCGCCCCAGCTCCACCAGGATCTCGCGCGCGGGCACGCCGTATTTCTTCTCGGCGCGCTTGGCGAACAGCAGGAAGCTCGAGTACACGCCCGCGTAGCCCAGCGTGAGCGAGTCGCGGTCGACGCGGATCATGTGGTCCATGATCGGCACCACGCGGTCCTCGGCCACGTCCTGGATGCGGAACACATCGACACCGGTCTCGATGCCCATGCGGTCGCACACCGCCACGAACACCTCCATCGGCGTGTTGCCCGCGCCCGCGCCCAGGCCTGCAGCGGCGGCATCGATGCGGTTGGCGCCGGCCGCGACGGCCGCGACCGAGTTGGCCACGCCCATCGCGAGGTTGTGATGGCCGTGAAAGCCCAGCTCGGTGTCGGGCTTGAGCGCCGCGCGCACCGCGCAGATGCGCGCCGTGACATCGTCGGGCAGCATGTGGCCCGCCGAGTCGGTCACGTAGATGCAGTTGGCGCCGTAGCCTTCCATGAGCAGCGCCTGGCGCACCAGCGTCTCGGGCGAGGCCATGTGGGCCATCATGAGAAAGCCCACCGTGTCCATGCCGAGCCGGCGCGCCATGGTGATGTGCTGCTCGGACACGTCGGCCTCGGTGCAGTGCGTGGCCACGCGCACGGTGTGCACGCCCAGGCCGTGCGCCATGCGCAGGTGGTCCACGGTGCCGATGCCGGGAATCAGGAGCGCCGACACCTTGGCCTGCTTCATGAGCGGGATCACGGCGCCCAGATACGCTTCGTCGGAATGCGCGGGAAAGCCGTAGTTGACCGAGCTGCCGCCCAGGCCGTCGCCGTGCGTCACTTCGATCAGCGGCACACCCGCTTCGTCGAGCCCGCTGGCGATGTGCGTCATCTGTTCGAGCGTCATCAGGTGGCGCTTGGGGTGCATGCCGTCGCGCAGCGTCATGTCGTGCAGGGTGACGCGGCGGCCCTGCAGGTGGGTGTTCGTGGGGGTGGTCATGGGGGTGCTCCTAGGCCACGGCGGGCTCGGGTTGCGGGAGGCTGGCGAGCATCGCTTCGGCGAACATTTCGGCCGTGCGCGCCGCGGCGGCGGTCATGATGTCGAGGTTGCCGGCGTACTTGGGCAGGTAGTCGCCCAGGCCCTCGACCTCCAGGTAGATCGACACGCGGTGGCCGTCGAACACCGGTCCGTTCACGAGCTTGTAGCCCGGCACGTACTTGCGCACCTCGGCGATCATTTCGTGCACCGAGGCCGTGATGCGCGCCTCGTCGGGTGGGCCTTCGGTGAGGCAATGCACCGTGTCGCGCATGATCAGCGGCGGCTCGGCCGGGTTGACGATGATGATCGCCTTGCCCTTGGCCGCGCCGCCCACGCGCTCGACCGCACCGGCCGTGGTGCGCGTGAACTCGTCGATGTTCTTGCGCGTGCCCGGGCCGACCGAGCGGCTCGACACGGTGGCCACGATCTCGCCGTATGCCACCGGCTGCACGCGCGACACCGCCGCCACCATCGGAATGGTGGCCTGCCCGCCGCAGGTGACCATGTTGACGTTGGCCGGCCGCGCGCCGCCTTCCATCAGCAGGCTCTTGAGGTTGACCGGCGGCACGCAGAACGGGCCGATGGCCGCGGGCGTGAGGTCGATCATCAGCACGCCCAGCGCGTTGAGCTTGGCGCTGTTCTCGGCGTGCACGTAGGCGCTGGTGGCGTCGAACGCGATCTGCACGCCGTCGGCCTGCACATGCGGCAAGAGGCCGTCCACGCCTTCTGCCGTGGTCTTCAGGCCCATCTCGCGGGCGCGCTTCAGGCCGTCGGATTCGGGGTCGATGCCCACCATCCACACGGGTTCGAGCACCGGGCTGCGCTGCAGCTTGGCGAGCAGGTCGGTGCCGATGTTGCCGGGGCCGATCAGCGCGCACTTGATCTTCGTTGGGGTCGTCATGGGGTTGTCTCCTTCAGTGGAAGCGCACCGAGCAGCCGCCGAGGCCGCCGATCGAGACGCGGAAGTTGTCGCCGGCCTTGGCGGGGAACATCGCGGCGAGCGCGCCCGACAAAATCACCTCGCCCGCCTTGAGCCCGATGCCCAGCGCGCCGAGCGTGTTGGCCAGCCACGCGACCGCGTTCACCGGCGAGCCGAGCGCGGCGGCGCCCGCGCCGGTGGCGATGATTTCGCCGTTCTTCTCCAGCACCATGCCGCAGGTCACCAGGTCGATGCGGCGCGGATCGACCGCGTGGTCGCCCAGCACGAACACGCCGCACGAGGCGTTGTCGGCCACGGTGTCGGCGATCTGGATCTTCCAGTCGCGGATGCGCGAATCGACGATCTCGAAGCAGGGCATCACGCACTCGGTGGCGGCCAGCACGTCGGCGTTGCCGATGCCGGGGCCCATGAGGTCGCGCTTGAGCAGAAAGGCGATCTCGCCCTCGGCCTTGGGCTGGATGAGCGTACGGCTGTCGATCGACTCGCCCTCGCCGACGACCATGCCGTCGAGCAGGTAGCCGAAGTCGGGCTGGAACACGCCCAGCATGTTCATCACGGCGCGCGAGGTGACGCCGATCTTCTTGCCGACGACGCGCTCTCCGGCGTCGAGGCGGCGCGCGATCATGCGCTGCTGCACGCCGTAGGCGTCGGCGATGGTGATGCCTTCGTGCCGGCTGGTGAGCGGCTCCACGACGCTGCGCTCGCGCAGCGCGTCGTAGAGCTCGTCGCCGAGCCGCTGGATGAGGGTGGGGTCCATGGTGGGTTCTGTCCTTTGCTCTGTCTCAGGTGAATCAATCGGTCAATCAGTCAATCGGCTTCGTTCAGGAAGTCGCCGACCAGGCGGGCGAAGCGTGCGCTGTGCTCGATCTGCGTCCAGTGGCCGCAGCGGCCGAACACATGCAGCTGGCTGCGGGGAATCCACTGGCTCAGCGTGAGCGAGGTGGCCAGCGGAATCACCTGGTCTTCGCGGCCGTGGATCAGCAGCGTCTCGTGCGGCAGGGCGCGGATGGCGGCCTCCGGGCTCGCCATGGCATCGACCCAGCGCTGGCGCGGCGCCGGGAACATCGCGCCGAAGGTCTCCTGGAAGCCGGGTCGCATGCTGGCCTCGTAGCGCAGCTGCGCGAGCTCGTCGGTGACGAGGGCGCGGTCGAACGCGAACACGTCCATGATCCGGCGCATGTTCGCGAACGAGGGCGTGTAGCCCCACACCGCGTCGAGCCCCGGCGTGATCGCGAAGGGCACGCCCACGCTGCCCATGAGCACCAGCCGGCGCACGCGGTGCGGCGCGCGGATGGCCAGCGCCAATGCCATCGCACCGCCGAAGGAGTTGCCCACCACGTCGGCGCGTTCGATGTCGAGCGCGTCGAGCAGGTCGAGTGCCTGCTGCACCCAGGCGTCCATCGTGTAGGCCACGCCGGGCACGCGCTCGGTGAAGCCGAAGCCGGCCATGTCGGGCGCGATCACGCGGCGCGTTTGCGCCAGCACCGGCAGCACCAGCCGCCAGTTGGCCCACGCGCTCACGCCCGGGCCCGAGCCGTGGATGAAGAGCACCGGCGCGCCCTCGCCCAGGTCGTGGACGTTGGTGTGGAAGGCGCCGGTGCGGATGCTGTTCGCGATTTCGGGGTTGCTCACCGCCGGGCCCTCACAGCTTGATGCAGACGTTGCGAAGTTCTGTGTAGAACTCAAGCGAATGCATGCCGCCCTCGCGGCCGATGCCCGACGACTTGGCGCCACCGAAGGCCGTGCGCAGGTCGCGCAGGAACCAGCTGTTGACCCAGCAGATGCCGACCTGCACCTGCTTGGCCACGCGGTGCGCGCGGCCCAGGTTCTCTGTCCACACGGTGGTCGCCAGGCCGTAGTCGGTGGCGTTGGCCAGCGCGATGGCTTCCTCCTCGGTGTCGAAGGGCGCGATGTGGCAGCAGGGGCCGAAGATTTCCTCGCGGATCACCGAGGCCGTCTCGGGCAGGCCGGTCCAGATGGTGGGCTGCACCCAGTGGCCCTCGGCCAGCGCGCCGGGCATCGACGGCACGCCGCCGCCGGTGACGACGGTGGCGCCCTCCTTCACGGCCTTCTCGTAGTACGACAGCACCTTCTGCTGGTGCTCGCGCGAGATCAGCGGGCCGATGCCCACGCCGGCTTCCTCCGACGGGCCCGGCTTGAGCGCCTCGGCCTTGGCCTTGAGCGCCGCGACGAAGCGGTCGAAGATCGGCCGCTGCACGTAGACGCGCTCGGTGCCCAGACAGACCTGGCCGCAGTTCTCGAAGGCCGAGCGCGTGATGCCGGCCACGGCCTTTTCGAAATCGGCGTCGGCGAACACGATGCCGGCGTTCTTGCCGCCGAGTTCGAAGGACACGGGCCGCACGCCCTTGGCGGCCGCACCCATGATGGCCTCGCCAGTGCGCGTCTCGCCCGTGAAGGTGATGCCGTCCACGCCCGGGTGCGTGGTGAGGAACTCGCCGGCCGAGTCGGGGCCGAAGCCGTGCACCACGTTGTAGACGCCCGGCGGGATGCCGACCGCGTTCATCACCTCGCCCAGCAGCGTGGCGGTGGCCGGCGTTTCTTCCGAGGGCTTGACCACCACCGTGTTGCCGCAGGCCAGTGCGGGGCCGACCTTCCAGGTCATGAGCAGCAGCGGCAGGTTCCACGGGCACACGACGCCGATCACGCCCAGCGGCGAGCGCACGGCGTAGTTCAGCGCCTGCCCGCCGTCGGGCGTGGCCATCTCGAAGCTCTCGGTGGGCACGTTCTTCACGATGTCGGCAAACACCTTGAAGTTGGCCGCGCCGCGCGGGATGTCGACGTGCGAGGCCAGCGCGTGCGGCTTGCCGGTGTCGGCCATCTCGGCGGCCAGGAAGTCGTCGAAGCGCCGGTTGATCTCGTCGGCCACGGCATGCAGCAGCTCGACGCGGCGCGCGACGCTCATGCGGCCCCACTCGCCGTTGAGGGCCGCACGCGCGGCGCGCACGGCCGCGTCGACCTCGCTGCGGCCGGCCTCGTGCACCTTGCCGATGACGCGGTTGTCCACCGGCGCGCGGTTGTCGAAGGTCTTCGTCGTGGCGACGAACTCGCCGCCGATGAAGTTCATGAACTGTTTCATCGCACCGTCTCCTTCAGGTCACCACGCTCAGGAAGTTCTCGTTGAGCTTGCGGTCGTGATAGAAGATCGCGCGCCCGAGTTCGTCGTCGGTCCACACCAGCGGCGGCTTGTCGGGGTAGAAGATGTAGCCGCCCGAGAACACCTCGTTGCGGTTGCCGCTCGGGTCGAAGAAGTAGATGGTTTCGCCGCGCGTGATGCCGTGGCGCGTGGGGCCGATGTCCAGCGACACGCGCTTCTTGGTGATGATGTCGGCCGCCTTGAGCACCTCGCCCCAGTTGTCGAGCAGGAACGAGGCGTGGTGGAACTTGTTCTTCTCGGGATGGCGGATGAAGGCGATGTCGTGCGGCTTGGTCGAGCAGGTGAGAAAGGCCGCGATGTACATGCGCTCGGGGCCGGCCACCACGCTCTCGGCCAACTGGAAGCCCAGCACCTCGGTGAACAGCTTCATGGTGCCGTCGAGGTCGTCGCCATACAGCAGGCAGTGGTCGAAGCGCGAAGGCGCCATGCCCTTGAGGTCGTCGGGGTAGACCTCGGGGTTTTCATACGGCATGCCGTTGCCGACCTTCTCCTTCTCGGCGAAGAGCTCGATGGCATGGCCGGTGGGCACAGTGAAGCGAAAGCGCTTGCCGGTGCGCAGGTGCTCGCCAGCTTCGATCCACTGCATGTCGGTGGCCAGGCCGCTGGCCTTCAGGTCGGCGGCGAGCTGGTCGAGCGTGGCGGGCGAATCGACGCGAAAGCCCATGAAGTCCATGCCGGCCTCGTCGGCTTCGCGCAGCACGACGCTGTGGTGGTCGTGCTCGTCCCAGGCCTTGAGGTAGATGCGGCCCTGCGCATCGCGCCCGGTTTCGATCAGGCCCAGCACGTCGCGGTAGTGCGTGAGGGCGGCCCCGAGGTCAAGCACGCGCAGTTGCACGTGTCCGGGGCGAATGACGCCAGTGAGTGCCATGGAAGTCTCCTTTGGTGGGTGAGGGAAAGGTTCAGGTGGGGGAACGGGGAACGGCGGGCTGCGACGCGGCCAGGCGCCGCTCGATGCAGCGCGCCAGCTTCTCGACAGCGCGCAGGGCCAGGTCGCTCTGCGGGTACGCGCGGCAGGCCAGCACGTAGCCCTGGGCTTCTTCTTCGGCGCTGACGTGGCAGCGGCTCATGCGCTCGCGGCGCACGGCGCCCGACTCGATGCGCACCTTGCACACGCCGCAGCCGCCGCCGCGGCAGCCGACCGGGATGCCCTTGCGGCCCAGCTGCTCCATGCCGCCGAGCAGGGTCTGGTCGGCGCGGCACAGGTAGTGCTCACTGGTGTTGCCGATGGCGACGGAAAAGCGCATGACCGGCTCCACGTCACAGCGCCTTGAACAGCGGGCTGCGCGGCGCTGCAGAGGCCGCATCGGCAGCGGTGAAGAATTTCTCGGTGTAGATGTCGCGCTCGAACAGCCGCCCCTGCATCAGCGTGGCGATGCAGGCCTCGGTCATCGGCGGCGGCCCGCACAGGTAGGCCTTGTGGCCGCGGAAGTCGTTCGCGAAATGGGCCTTCAGCGCCTCGTGCGCAAAGCCGCGCGCCCCGTGCCAGTCGCTGTCGGCCGGCAGGTCGGACAGCACGGGCACGTAGGTGAAGTTGGGGTGCTGCTCGGCGAGCTGCTCGAAGAGCGCGCGGTAGTACAGCTCTTCGGTGTTGCGCGCGCCCTGCACCAGCGTGATCGGCAAGGTGCAGCCTTCGGCCAGCAGGTCGAGCACCATCGACTTCGGGCTCGACAGGCCCGAGCCGCCGGCCACGAAGATCATCGGCAGCCCCGCCGACTTGCGCACGAAGAAGCGACCGTTGGGCGCGGTAAAGCGCAGGCGCTGGCCCACCTGCAGTTCGTCGTGCAGCCAGCCCGTGGCGCGGCCATTCGGCACGCGGCGGATGTGCAGCTCGACGAGGTGGTCGTCGGGTGCGTTGGCGATCGAGAAGGCGCGCGCGCCCTCCACGCCCGGCACGTGCAGCATCACGTACTGGCCGGCCTGGAACGGTGCTGGCCGGTCGGTGCGCAGCCACAGGCCGCGGATGGTGGGCGTGAGCATGCGGGCCTCGACCAGCTCGGCGTCGAAGTCTTCCAGCGGCAGGAACTGCGCGTCGGGGTCTTCGTCGATCTCGGCCTCGATGACCAGGTCGGCCTGCGCCATCGCGCAGCACGCGAGGATCTTGCCGTCGTCGCGCTCGAAGTCCATGAGCGCGAAGTTGGAGGCGTCGCCGTGCTCGCATTCGCCTTCGAGCACCTGCACCTTGCAGGTGCCGCACACGCCGTGGCCGCAGGCGTGCGGCAACCACACGCCGGCGCGCAGGCAGGCATCGAGCACGGTCTGTCCGTCGCGCGCCGCCACGGCCTGGCCGAGCGGCTCGATCATGATCTGGAAGCTCATGGCAAGGCCCTCCTTCCTGTGCTCAGCTGAACGAGCCGCCGATGCCCGTGAGCCCGGGCGTGCGAAAGCGCAGCGCCGACTTGTGGACCAGGCCGTTGTCGGCCAGCGACTTCGACACGTCGGGCGCGAAGGGCTTGCCGGAGTCGAACCATTCGACCTTCGACCAGTCGACCTTCTCGAAGTCGGGGTGGCTGCCGTACACGCCGGGCAGCACGTCGCTGACGAGCGCGCCGAAGGGCATGGCCGCGGGCAGCGGCAGGCACACGGGGGCGCAGAAGAGCAGGTGGTCTTCCCAGCCGATGTAGAGCAGGCGGTTGCCGTGGAAGCGGTCTTCGCTGTCCATGACGGTGCCGGTGTAGCCGGGGGCGAGTGCAACAACAGACATGTCGGTCTCCTTGTTTCGGGGTGAGCGCGGCCCGCACCGTGCGTGGGGCACGGCGGGAGCGCGGGGGTCGATGAGGGGTGGTGGGCCGGGTGCTCAGGCCACCTTGGGCTCGGCCGCCGACAGGTCCTGCCCTGTCCAGCGTTCCCAGTTGGCCTTGTCGGGCGAGGTGTTGAACTCGCCGTTGTCGGCGCCGACGTTGATGTGGTAGTAGTCCAGCACGGCCGCCAGCGGGTTGAAGCCTTCCACCGTCGGGTCGGTGCCCTCGGGGAAGCAGTTGCCCTGGTAGATCTGGTGCACCGGCAGCCAGGCCTGCACGTACTTCTCGGGCTCGCCGTCGAACACGTCCTTGCAGCCGTCGGAGCAGAAGTGGTACTTCATGCCGTGGTAGCTGCTCTCGCGATAGCAGATCTTGGTCGGGTCGTCAGGCTCGGTGAAGGCCATCGGGATCTGGCAGGTCTGGCACAGCATGGGCAGCGTGTTGTTGAACCAGCGCTTGCCCTGCTTCTCCTGCTCGGCCAGCCACTCGAAGCGCGGGCGGTACAGGCTGTCGAAGGTCTCGGGGTACTTCTCGGCCAGCCAGGTCATCTCGTCGGGCTTGGGTGCCCAGACGTTGAAGTTGGCGGCGTGGCCGTAGTTGTTGAAGATGGCCCAGGCCTCGTGCGAGATGCGGCTCTTTTCCTTCGACGCGACCTCGTGGTACTTGGGCATGCGGATGCCGTAGCGCGCCAGGTCTTCGAACAGCGCGCCGCCGTTCTTCTCGAAGTACATCTCCCAGGCCTCGGACCAGCTCATGACGCGCTTGGGCAGCATGTAGTCCATCATCATCGCGACCAGCGTGAGCAGGCGGTAGCCGCGCCAGAACCACTTGTCGACCCACTTCTGCACGATGGGCACGTTGTCGGGGTCCTGCTCGAGGATGAACTTCACCACCTCCAGGCCCAGCGTCATGTGGCGCGACTCGTCGCTCTGCGCCGAGAAGCCGAAGGTGACGGTGGCCATGTCGCCGTTGTAGGCGGCGCCGCTCATGAAGGGCATGAACAGCAGGTTGGTCAGCACGTACTCGAACGAGAACGAGATGGCGGTGATGAACTCGAAGGGCCCCGCGCTCATCGCGTCCTCGAAGTAGCTCTTGGGCACCGACAGGTACCACACGCGGTCGTGCATGTGCTGCGGGTCGTGCAGGCCGTGGAAGTACTTGTTGAAGTGGCTGATGGTGTGGAACTGCGTCTGCGCATGGCGCAGCTCGTCGATCGACTGCATCTGGCAGGCCACGCGCGCGCCCACGCCGCGCAGCGAACGCCCGGCCATGGCATAGCCGCGGTGCGCCGCGTACTCCAGCGGCGAGACGCCGGTGAGGAACAGCTTGAGCGTGTTCAGGTAGCGCGGGTCGCTGATGTTGAACTGGCCGTTGTTCTGCTGGAACGCATCGATGATCGCGTAGAGCTTCTTTTCCTTCTCGCCCTGGAACTTCCAGTAGGCGTCCATCGTGAGGCGGAACGGGTCTTCCCACTGATCCCAGTCGTGGATCTTGATGCCCTCGAACTTGTCGAAGGGAAACACGTCGTCCATCGACTGGTAGGTGGTCTCCCAGCCGAGGCCGCGCGTCATCATGGCGTAGCGTTCCTTCAGGCCGAGGCGCGGGGTGGTGGGGGTCTTTGCCGCTGCTTGGGTGGTCATGGCGTGGTCCTTGGTCGTGGTCCGGTGGGGGCTGGGCTCAGGCGCCCCAATGGAGGGTGAATTCGTCGTCGGTCTCTTCGATGCTTCCGGACAGCGAGATCAGGCTCAGGTGCAGTTCCTGCAGGTCCCAGCGGCGCCCGACCAGGGCTTCGACGCTCTCGCGGCGGATCACGAGGCGGCCGGGCGCGTCGATCTTCACCATCGCGGGGTACTCGGTGACGGTGGCCCCGGGGTTGTCGGCCACGATGGCCTCGACGATGGCGCGTGCGGCCTCGCCGGTCTGCAGGGCGATGAAGACGGGTGGTCGGGACACTTCGGCGGTGGCGGTGGTCATGGGGTGGTCTCCTTGGTTCGATCGATTCGGTCGTCAGGCGGCGGCGCCCGTGCGCACCAGGCGGGCCACGCGCGCATCGAGCGCGGCGTGCAGCGTCTTGAGCACCTCGGCGCCCTGCGCGCCGAGCGCCAGCGCGGCCAGCGGCGCCAGCGCCTGCACCGCCTGGTCGCGCCAGCTCGCGTACCACTGCGCGAGCAGCTCGGCGTTGGCGGGCGACTCGTCGGCGGCGGTCTTCAGCGTGGCATCGACCCAGCGCACGTTCTCGTCGAACCACTCGTTCATGAACTCGGTCAGCATCGCCAGCGCGTTGCCGGTGGCGGCGCTGTGCGCGTTCACGTAGTGGCGGTAGACCAGCGGGTACAGCAGGCCGTCGAGCACGAGGTTCTGGGCCACGAACACCTCGAACCAGTCCTTGGTGACGAACAGGTTTTCCATCAGGCGGCGCACGCCCTGCCAGGCCGGGTGCGCGAGCCAGGCTTCCTTGCCGGCGTCCAGCGCGCGGCCCGAGTTGCCGTCGATCTGCAGGCTGACGCGCGAGAGGTACTGCGCAATGCCCAGGCGGTCCATGGCCGCGTAGATGAAGGGCTGCGTGATGGCCGTGCCGTAGCCGTAGCCGCAGCAGTAGCTGTGGTTCATGTTGGCGCCCCACTCGTAGTGGCGCAGCGGCACCAGCACCTGCTGCAGCGACTCGCGCACGCCGGCATCGGCCTGGGCCAGCAGCTGGCGCTTCTCGGCGAACTCGAACTGGCGGTCGGCGCCCTCCTGCTGGCGCGCGCGGGTCATGGTGTACACGCCGTAGTAATAGTGCCGCGGGTCCTTGAAGCTGTACCAGTCGGCCATCACGAGCGCGGTGCGGCGCTTGTCGTACAGCGCGTGCTGCGGGTCCCACAGCGGCCGGTAGTGGAAGTTGGCGGTGGGCTGCATGTCCAGCGTGGCCTCCTGGTAGCGCGAGGCCGGCTTGTCGCCGAGCCGCCGCGCCACATGCGAGAAGGTCTGGCGGATCGGCCGGATGTCCGAGGTCTTGATGTCGACTTGCACGGGGTGTCTCCTTGGTTGTCGCGGGAAAAAAATGGGGGGCGTGTCAGTGGTCGATGCCGGGCGCGCCGAAGCGCCACTTCATTCGCTCGAAGTCCAGCCGCGCGCCCTCTTCGGTGCTCAGGTGGCGCACCGCGTGGCGCGCGCAGAACTCGCGGAACTGGTCGAACTGCAGCACCAGCTCCACGGCCAGCTCGGGGTCGCCGATGGCGAACTCGAACTCCACGAAGCGCGTGCCGCGCGTGCCGGTCACGCGCACGAAGCACGGCTGGCCGGTCATCTGTGCGGCGCTGCCGCTGCGGGGGTCGGGCTGCATCGAGGGCATCACTTGTTCAATCCATCAACAGGTGGACGGCACCAGCGCCGCCCGGCCTGATAAGGGCAACGGGCGTGCCAGCGTGGCTAAGTGATTGATTTGCATGGGCCCGCTGCGCCTGCGGGCCCGAAGCACCGGGAAGTCCCGGATGCTGGTTTGATCATTTGCTGCGGTGCAGCTTGATCAAATGGTGAAAACCGGAAAACGCCGGCCGGCGTCCGCTCAGGACGTCGGCAGGCCTTCTTTCTTCAGCCGGTAGGCCAGCTGCGGGCGCGTGATGCCCAGCAACCGCGCGGCCTGCGACAGGTTGCCCTTGGCGCGCTGCATCGCGGTCTGCATGAGGCGCTGCTCGAGCGAGGCGATGTCGATGTTCTGTTCGAGCACGCGCTGGCACAGCGCGTCGAGTTCGCTCGCGTCGGCGCCCGAAGCCGAGGCGCCCGTGGCGACCTTGCCGCTGGCGTCGAGCTGGTTGTCGGGCGGCGCGCCCGGCGGCTGCATCCACAGGTGGCAGGCCTCGATGTCGCCGTGGTCGGGCGCCAGCAGCACGGCGCGCTCGATCACGTTCTCGAGCTCGCGGATGTTGCCGGGCCAGGCGTGCTTGTGCACGTCGAGCGCGGCCTTGTCGGTGAGGCCGCGCAGCTTCTTGCCGTACAGCGCGCTGTACTTCTCGACGAAGCGCGCCACCAGCGCCGGGATGTCGGCGGTGCGCTCGCGCAGCGGCGGAATCTGGATCGGGAAGGTGTTGAGCCGGTAGAACAGGTCGGTGCGGAACTTGCCGGCCTGCATGGCCTGCTGCAGGTTGACGTTGGTGGCGGCCACGATGCGCACGTCGACCTTGGTCGGCTGCTCGGCGCCCAGGCGCTCGACCTCGCCGGTCTGCAGCACGCGCAGCAGCTTGACCTGCGCGGCCAGCGGCAGGTCGCCCACCTCGTCCAGGAACAGGGTGCCGCCGTGGGCGCGCTCGAAGCGCCCGGCGCGCGCGTGGTGGGCGCCGGTGTAGGCGCCCTTTTCCACGCCGAACAGCTCGGCCTCGATCAGGTCGGCCGGGATCGCCGCGCAGTTGACGGCAATGAAGGGCTGCTTGCCGCGCGGCCCGTTGTCGTGCAGCCAGCGAGCGAACACTTCCTTGCCGACGCCGGTCTCACCGAGCAGCAGCACGGTGATGGCACTGTCGACCGCGCTGCGCATGAGCTCGAAGGCGGCACGGAAACCCGGCGACACGCCGACCAGCTTCTGGTCGTACTCGCGGCGCGGCTGCAGGCGGCGCAGGTGCTGCAGGCCGAGGTTGAAGTCGATGAGCTTCTCGGCCACGTGGTGCTGGCGGAAGTACTCGAGGTAGTGCTCGTCGTTCCACGCCTCGGCGGCCTGGCCGACGATACGGCAGCGGCTATCGCCCATGCTGGTGCATTCGACTTCCTTGAACACCACGAGCCTCCCCATGAAGGCGGTGGTGTAGCCCGAGGCGTAGCCGATCTGCGACCAGCACTGCGGGTCTTCCCCGTAGCCGAAGTCGGCCACGTGGGCTTCGCATTCCCAGGAGTTCTCCCAGAGGAATTCGCCGTAGAAATGCTTGGTGGCCACGTCGAGGTCGACCTGCACCTTCTGCACCGAGACGATGCCCTCGATGGAATGCAGGCGCGGCCCGAGCATGAAGGCGTCTTCGGCCCGCATGCCGGCAAGGCGCTCGCGCACGGCCACCTCGCCGTCGCGCAGGCCGGAAGCAAAACCCATGCGCACCAGCAGGCCGCGCGCGCGCTCGATGCCCAGCGAGTCGAGCAGTTCGCGGCGCAGTTCGGCGAAGGCCCGGGCATGCATGAGCAGCATGCGCTGCTCGTCCAGCCAGATGTGGCCCGAGCCGGCGCTGAAGCGCAGGAGAGAAAGAAGTTCTCCCACCATGTCCCCTTTACTTGTCTGGAATCCGTTCCTCCTACATTCTCCTGCAAGGACGGACGACAAGGCTGCTCAATCAACAGGCAACGTGGTGCGAAGCCGCGCCAATGCTCGCTCTGCGGGGCCGCCTCCTCAAGCAACCCACAGAGTTATGCACAGAAAGAACGAACAACTGTCATCAAGTTGACTTGGCCGCGACGTAGCCCTTGAACTGCTCGCGCAGCTTGGTCTTCAGCAGCTTGCCGGTGGCTGTATGCGGCAGGCTGTCGACGAAAGCCACGTCGTCGGGCAGCCACCACTTGGCCACGCGCTGCGAAAGAAAAGTGAGCAGTTCCTCGCCCGTGACCTCTGCGCCTGCACGCTTCACGACGATCAGCAGGGGCCGCTCCTGCCACTTCGGATGCGCGATGCCGATCACCGCCGCCTCGGCCACGGCCGGGTGCGCGCTGGCCGCGTTCTCCAGGTCGATCGACGAGATCCACTCGCCGCCCGACTTGATGACGTCCTTGGCGCGGTCGACCAGCTGCACATAACCGTCGGCGTCGATGTTGGCCACGTCGCCGGTCGGAAAGAAGCCCTCGGCGTCGAGCACGTCGCCGCCTTCGCTGCGGAAGTAACCGCTCGCAATCCACGGGCCGCGCACATGCAGGTGGCCGAAGGCCACGCCGTCGTGCGGCAGGCGCTGGCCGTTCTCGTCGACGATCTTGAGCTCCACGCCCCACACGCCGCGGCCCTGGCGCATCTTGACCGTGGTCTGCTCCTCTTTCGGGAGCGCGAGGTGCTTGGGCAGCAGGTTGCCGATCACGCCGATGGGGCTGGTCTCGGTCATGCCCCAGCCTTGCACGAAGTCGGCGCCGAAGTCGCGCTCGAAGCGCTCGATCATGGCGCGCGGCGTGGCGGCGCCGCCCACGCCGATGCGCTTGAGGCCAATGGCGCGGGTGTCGATCTCGGGGTGGGCGTCGAAGTACTGGAACAGCATGAGCCACACGGTGGGCACCGCCTGCGAGAAGCTCACCTTCTCGTCGCGCATGAGTTCGTACAGGCTCTGGCCATCCAGGTGCGGGCCGGGCATGACGAGCTTGGCGCCCACCATCGGCGCCGAGTACGGCATGCCCCAGGCGTTGGCGTGGAACATGGGCACGGCCAGCAGCAGCGTCATCTGCGAGCACACGCCGAAGGTGTCGGGCGCGCATTCCATCAGCGAATGCAGCACGGTGGAGCGGTGCGAATACAGCACGCCCTTGGGATTGCCCGTGGTGCCTGACGTGTAGCACAGCGACGAGGCGGTGCGCTCGTCGAACTCGGGCCAGGTGTAGTCCTCGCTCTGCGCGCCGATGAGCTCGTCGTAGCACAGCAGGTTGGGCACGTCGATGGCCGGCATGTGGGCGCGGTCGGTCATGGCGACGAAGGCGCGCACGCTCTTGAGCTTGGAGGCGAGCTTCTCGACCAGCGGCGCGAAGCTGGTGTCGAAGAACAGCACCTTGTCCTCGGCGTGGTTGACGATGTAGTCGATCTGCTCTGGAAAGAGCCGCGGGTTCACCGTGTGCAGCACCGCGCCCGAGCCCGACACGCCGTAGTACAGCGCCAGGTGCCGGTAGGTGTTCCACGCCAGCGTGCCCACGCGGTCGCCGGGCGCCACGCCCAGCGCCTTCATCGCGTTGGCCACCTGCTTGGAGCGCCGCTGCACTTCGCGGTAATTGGTGCGGTGCACCGGGCCTTCGACGGTGCGACCGACGATCTCGACGTGGGGGTGGAAGGTGGCCGCGTGGTCGATCAGCGACGAGATCAGCAGCGGGCGGTCCTGCATCAGTCCGAACATGGTGTGTGTCTCCTGTGGTTCTTTTGAGCGTGCGTCTGCGAAGGCTACTTCACGGCAATCGAATCGCCCATGGGCTCGAACTCCTTGCCGTTGAACTGCACCAGCTGCAGCGTGTTGAACGGGAAGTAGTCGGTGGCCGAGGTGTTCAGCGCAATGCCCGGCAGCAGCATGCCGGTGCGCATGTTCTTGAGCGTGGTGGCCTGCTTGAGCACGTTCTCGCGCGTGAGGTTGTCGCCCGAGGCCTTGAGCACCGTCTCCATCGCCTGCGCCACGCCGTAGCCGTACACGCCGGCGGCGTTGTTCACGTCTTCGTTGGGGGCGTACTTCTTCATGAAGGCCAGGAACTCCTGCGTGGCCGGGTCGTTGGCCCAGCGCGGCTGCGCGGCGTCCTTGAAGAAGGCCATGGCCATGATGCCCTTCGACTTCTCCAGGCCCGCGGGCTCCAGCGTCATCTTCACGTAGGCCGACACGTAGGTGAGGTACTGCTGCTTGGGCTTCCAGCCGATGTCCCACGCTTTGCGGATGGCCTGCGCGGCGAAGCGCGCGGTGGCGAAGTTGACGAACACGTCGGCACCCGACGACTGCAGCTTGATGATCTGCGAGTCGACCGTCGGGTCGGCCACCTCGAACGAGGCCTCGGCCACCACCATCGAGGCCTTGTCGCCCAGGCCCTTCTTCAGGCCCTTGAGCAAGTCCTTGCCGAAGTCGTCGTTCTGGTAGAGCACGGCGATCTTCGCGTTGGGCATCGTCTTCAGGATGTTCTTCGCGTAGAGGCTGCCCTCACCCTCGTAGCTGGGCATGTAGGGCGTGGTCCAGGGGTAGGCCTTGGGGTCGTTGAAGCGGTCGGCGCCCACGCCCAGGAACAGGTGCGGCACCTTCTTGGCGTTCATGTAGCGCTGGATCGCGGCATTGGAGGCCGAGCCCAGGTTGCCGTACACGGCGAGCACTTCGTCCTGCTCGACCAGCTTGCGCACCACCTCGGTGGTGCGCGGCGGCGTGTACTGGTCGTCGTAGCTGATGAGCGTCACCTTGCGGCCGTTGATGCCGCCCTTGTCGTTCACCATCTTGAAGTACGCCTCGTTGACCTTGCCGACGATGCCGTACGACGACACCGGGCCGCTGTAGGGCATGGCCATGCCGAGCTTGATCTCGGTGTCGGAGGCGCCGGTGTCGTACTTCTTCTGCGCGAGGGCCGCGCCGGCGGTGAACAGGAGGGCCGCGCCGCCCAGGGCGGCGGCCAGTCGAACGATGGAGGTCATGGAAGCTTCAGTGGAAAACAAAAAGGGGAAATGAATGGCGGGCCGACAGCGCGGCCCGCGTGACGTCGATCAATCGCCCAGCACCTTGCCGAACGGCTCGTAGCGCGTGCCGTTGAAGCGCACCAGCTGCATGCGCTCGATCGGGTAGAAGTCCGTCGGCGAGGTCTTCACCTCGATGCCCGGGTAGAGCATGGGCGGGCTGTACTGCAGGTTGGCCGCCACCTTCATGATGTTGGCGCGCGTGAGGTCGTCGCCCGCCTTGCGCAGCACCTGCTCCAGCGTCTGCGCCGACGAGTAGCCCAGCACGTTGAGCGAATCGCTCAGGTCGCCCGAGGGGTAGTACTTGCTGAACCAGGTCTTGTAGTCCTCGTACTCCTTGGAACCCTTCCACATGTCGTCGGCCGGGTCGCGCAGGTAGGTGGCCGAGATCACGCCCACCGCGTTCTCGGGGCCCGCCGGCTTGATCACCGCCGACACCGACACCGACACGCTCGACAGGTACTGCGTGGGCTTCCAGCCGATGTCGGCCGCCTTGCGGATCGCCTGCGCCGCGAACTTGGGCGTGGTGATGCTGAAGAAGGTGTCGGCGCCCGAGGCCTTCAGGTTGACCATCTGGCTGTCGATGGTCGGGTCGGTCACCTCGTAGGTCGACTGCGCCACGATCATCGTCTTGGCCTTGTCGCCCAGTGCCTCGAGAAAGCCCTTCAGAAAGTCCTTGCCAAAGTCGTCGTTCTGCATGAGCACGGCGATCTTCGCGTTGGGCTTGGTCGAGAGGATGTGCTGCGCGTAGATCTTGCCTTCGGTCTGGTACGTGGGCTGCCAACCCATGGTCCAGGGGAAGGCCTTCGGGTCGCCGAAGCGCGTGGCGCCCGTGGCCACGAACAGCTGCGGCACCTTCTTGGCGTTCATGTAGCGCTGGATGGCCAGGTTGTGCGCCGTGCCCAGCGGGCCGAAGAGCACCAGCACTTCATCTTGTTCCACCAACTTGCGCGCCTGCTCCACCGTTTTCGATGGGTTGTAGGCATCGTCCAGCGAGATGAACGTGACCTTGCGGCCGTTGATGCCGCCCTCGGCATTCACCTTGGCGAAGTAGCCCGCCGCCGCCTTGCCGATGGTGCCGTAGGCCGACACCGGGCCCGAGTACGGGACGATGTGGCCGATCTTGATCTCGGTGTCGCTCGCGCCCGGGTCGTAGCGCTTCTGGGCCTGCGCCGTGAAAGCGGTGGCGAGGCCGAGCGTGGCGGCCAGGCTTGCGCCCAGCAGGCGGCGGCGCGTGCCGGGGCGGGCGGAAATGAGGGAACGTGTCATGGTGTTGTCTCCGTCGTTCTCGTGAAAAAGAAGCTGCGGCCGCGGGCCTCTTGCCGGCCTCGCATCGGTCTCTTGCGGACCTCGTGCGGCGTTCGGGCTGGATGGTAGGCAGCGCCTCCTGCGCGTCACATCGTCGGAACGGACGATTGAGAGCGGCTGAGGGTTGCCCCTAGCATGAGCCTCGACACGGAGACACACCCACCGCCGCGCAACGCGGCGCGCACCGAAGGCAAGCACCGCATGGACCTCACGCTCAATCCCCGCTACGAAGCCTTTCGCGACGAGCTGCGCGCGTTCCTGGCCACGCACGGTCACCGCTCGGCCTTCGCGCGCACCGCCGAGCGCCCCGACGCCGACGCCCTCGCCTGGCAGCGCCTGCTGCTGGACCACGGCTACGCGGGCCGCACGGTGCCGCGTGAGTACGGGGGCCACGGCGCGGCGCCCGACGTCATGGAGTCGCACCTCATCACCGAGGAGTTCGCGCGCGCCGGCGTGGCACCGCCGCTGGGCAACCAGGGCATCTCGATGCTGGTGCCCACCCTGCTCGAGCTGGGCAGCGAGGCGCAGCGGCGCGAATGGATCGGCCCCACCCTGCGCGGCGAGGTGGTCTGGTGCCAGGGCTACTCCGAGCCCGGCGCGGGCTCCGACCTCGCCTCTCTGCAGACGCGCGCCACCGAAGACGGCGGCGACTTCGTCATCAACGGCCAGAAGATCTGGACCTCGACCGCGCACGTGGCCGACATGATCTTCTGCCTCGTGCGCACCGAGCCCGGCGCCGCGAAGCACGCGGGCATCAGCTACCTGCTGTTCTCCATGAAGACGCCCGGCATCGAGGTGCGCCCGCTGAAGACCATGACGGGCCACGCCGAGTTCAACGAGGTCTTCTTCACCGACGTGCGCGTGCCGCAGCACCAGATCGTGGGCCAGCGCGGCGACGGCTGGAAGGTGGCCAACGCCACGCTCAAGCACGAGCGCGGCTCGCTGGGCAACCCCAACCTCACGACCCAGCGCTACCAGGAGCTCGCCACGCTGATGCAGGCCGAGACCGTCGACGGCTCGCGCCTCATCGACCAGCCCGTGCTGCGCGACCGCCTGATGCGGCTGCAGGGCCAGGTGCTGGCGCAGAAGTGCCACGGCCTGCGGCTGCTCACGGCCGCGGCCAGGGGTGAAGACCCGGGCCTGGCCGCGCTGGTCGTGAAGCTGCAGGGCTGCGAGCTGCGCCACCAGCTGGCCGCACTCGCCATCGACGCGCTGGGCGAGCTGGGCCTCCTGATGCCCGGCAGCGCGCACCTGCGCGCACAGGCGCTCTGGCAGGAACGCTACATGTTCGACCTGGGTTTGATCATCGGCGGCGGCACCGCGCAGATCCAGAAGAACATCATTGCGGAACGCGGGCTGGACATGCCGCGCGAACCGCGTCTCGCCTGATCGCCATCGGAAGAAAACACGCCATGGAATTCGCCCTCTCCGCCGACCAGAAGCTGCTGCAAGACAGCCTGCGCCGCGCGCTCGAACGCGCCTGCCCGCTCGACCGTGTGCGCCGCGTCGCAGCCGACGACCTGCCGCTGGACCGCGAGGTCTGGCGCACGCTGTGCGAGGTCGGCGTGCCGGCTCTGCTCGTACCCGAGGCCTTCGGCGGGCTCGGCCTGTCGCTGCTCGACGCCGCGCTGGCCGCAGAAGAACTGGGCCGCCATGTCGCGCCCTCGCCCTTCCTCGGCACCGCCGTGCTCGCACCGCTCGCGCTGCGCGAGGCCGGCAGCACGGCGCAGCAGGATGAATGGCTGCCGCGCCTGGCGGCAGGCGAATGCATCGCCGGCGTGGCCATCGCCGAAGCCGTGGCCGGTGCGCGCGATGGCGCGGGCGTGACGGCCAATGCCAACGGCACGCTCGACGGCAGCGCGCTCTTCGTGCTCGATGCGGGCGCGGCCGATGTGTTCATCGTGGCCGACCGCGCGGGCGGCCTGCACCTCGTGCGCGCCGATGCACAGGGCCTCACACGCGGTGCGCTGCGCAGCATCGACGCCACGCGCCCGCTCGGTGAGTTGCACTTCGCACAGGTGAGGGCAGAACGACTTCCCAACAGCGGCCCCGCCACGCTCGCGCGCCTGCGCAGCGCGGGCTGGGCCCTGCTCGCCGCCGACACGCTCGGTGCGGGCGAAGCCATGATCGGCCAGGCCGTGGCCTACGCCAAGGAGCGCCGCCAGTTCGGCCGCGTGATCGGCTCCTTCCAGGCCGTGAAGCACCTGTGCGCCGAGATGGCCGCCGCGCTGGAACCCGGCCGCGCGCTCGTCTGGTACGCGGCGCATGCCTTCGACGCATTGCCCGAAGAAGCCGCGCTGCTCGCCGCGCACGCCAAGTCGCACCTGAGCGAAACCGGCACCTTCGTCGCCCGTACCGCCACCGAGGTGCATGGCGGCATGGGCATCACCGACCTGCTGGGCCTGCACTACTGGTTCAAGCGCATCGGCTTCAACCGCCAGCTGCTCGGCGGGCCGGAGCGCGTGCGTCACCTCGCCGCCGAAATGCAGGGCCTTGTCGCCGCATGACCTCCCAACCCATGACCACCACATCACCCGCCCCCCGCATGCTCGAAGGCCTGCGCATCGTCGACCTCACCACGGTGATCTTCGGCCCCTACTGCACGCAGATCCTCGCGGACCTCGGCGCCGAGGTGGTCAAGGTCGAGCCGCCCGAGGGCGACAGCATCCGCATCATCGGCACGCCGCCCGTCACGCCGCTGATGAGCCCCGTGCACCTGCGGCTGAACCGCGGCAAGCGCTCGGTCGACTGGGACCTGAAGAGCGAGGACGGCCGCGCCGCGATGCGTCGCCTCATCGAGACCAGCGACATCTTCATCCACAACGTGCGCAGCGACGCCATCGCGCGCGCGGGCCTGTCGTACGACGAGGTGCGTGCCATCCGCCCCGACATCGTCTACGTGCACTGCACCGGCTTCGACCAGCGCGGGCCGTATGCCGCGCTGCAGGCCTACGACGACATCATCCAGGCGGCTTCGGGCATCGCCTCGCTGCCGCCCAAGGTCGACGGCAACCCGCAGCCGCGCTACGTGCCGATGACCATGGCCGACAAGGTCTCGGGCCTGCACGCGGCCTACGCCGTGCTCGCCGCCGTGGTGCACCGGCTGCGCACCGGCGAAGGCCAGCAGGTGGAGGTGCCGATGTTCGAGTCGCTCGCCAGCTTCAACCTCGTGGAGCACCTGTGCGACAAGACCTTCGTGCCGCCCACCGGCCCCGCGCTGTACCCGCGCCAGATCGACCCCATGCGCCAGCCCATGCGCACGCGCGACGGCTACATCGCCATTGCGCCCTACCTGGACGACCGCTGGCTGCGCTTCTTCGAGGCCACCGGCCACCCCGAGGTGCTCGAGGCGCCCGAGCTGGCCGACAAGGCGCTGCGCCGCAAGCACATGAGCCGCATGTACGAGGCCGCCGCCGCGATCCTGCCCGAGCGCACCACGGCCGAATGGCTCGACATCTTGAAGAAGGCCAACGTGCCCGCGATGCGCGTGAACGACATCGCCGACCTGCCCGACGACCCGCAGCTGCAGGCCGCCGGCCTTTTCCGACAGCGCACGCATCCGACCGAAGGCGCGTATCTTGAGGTGCGCCCGCCGGTGCGCTTCTCGGGCTATGCCTATGCCGACCTGTCGCACGCCGCGACGCCCGGCCAGCACAGCGCCGAAGTGGCACGCGAGCTGGGCGTGACCCTCATGAACGAACGAAAGAACGCCGCATGACCATGACTGTCTACGACGCCGTCGCAAGCCGCCGCTCGGTGCGCGAGTTTCTCGACCGCCCCGTGCCCGCCGACACGATCCGCCGCGTGCTGCAGGCCGCGCTGCGCGCGCCCTCGGGCGGCAACCTGCAACCGTGGCACCTGCATGTGGTGGGCGGCGAGCGGCTGGACGAACTCAAAGCCCTCATGCGCACCCGCGTGCAGGAAACGCCCGGCGGAGAAGGCAGCGAGTACGACATCTACCCGCGTGAGCTGGTCGCGCCCTACCGCGACCGCCGCTTTGCCGTGGGCGAGGCGATGTACGCGCGCCTGGGCATTCCGCGCGAGGACAAGGCCGCGCGTTTGAAATGGTTTGCGCGCAACTTCCAGTTCTTCGGCGCGCCGCTCGCGCTCTTCTGCACGGTGGATCGCCGCATGGGCCCGCCGCAGTGGTCCGACCTGGGAATGATGTTGCAGAACGTGATGCTGCTGCTGCGCGCCGAAGGCCTGGACAGCTGCCCGCAGGAATGCTGGGCCATCTACCCGCAGACCATCGGCCGCTTCATCGACCTGCCGCCCGAACGCATGCTCTTCACCGGCATGGCCATCGGTTATGCCGACCGCGACAGGCCCCTCGACGCCCTCGAGACCGAGCGCGCACCGCTCGCCGACGTCGCCGAATTCATCGGCATCTAGGAAAGCAGTTGCACATGGACGATTGGGAAAGCGCCTGGGCGCCGATGGTGGCGCGCGTGGGCGAAGACTTCGCGAACGGCGTGATCCGCTGGGGCGTCGACGTGATCGAGGCCGGCGCGGTGCGCCGCTATGTCGAGGTGCTGGAGTTCGACTGCCCGCTGCACCACGGGCCGGATGCAGTGGCGCCATCGACCAGCCTCGCCAGCCTCACGCTGCCGCCCATGTGGGCCCCGGGCCAGCCGCCCGTGTTCACCAGCGAGGCGCGCAACGCCGAGCCCGAACGCAGCCCGCTCAAGGGCACGCGCCCCGAGGGCATGCCGCCCACCACCGCCTACATGGCGACCGACTACGAAGTCGACTACCTGCAGCCCGCGCGCCTGGGCGACCGGCTGGGAAGGCGCGGCAACCGGCTCGTGCGCTGCGAATCCAAAGCAACCAAGGTTGGAAAAGGCGCCTTCACGACGTGGGAGTACGACATCGTGAATCAGCGCGAAGAGGTGGTGGCCCGCTGCCGCTTCGGCATGTACCACTACCTGCCGCACTAGAGAACAGACGCCCGACGCCATGCGGCCTCCCGCACTGGCGCACCGCCACCCGTGCACAGGGCACTGGGTGCTTCCCGCAGCGAAATCAAGGAGGAGGCCGCAGGCCGGGGGACATTCGCGGAGGGAAGTACCCGGTGGCCTGTGCACGCGCCCTGAACAAAGAAAGCAACAAGATGAACTGGCAAGAACAACGCCACTGGAACGAAGTCAACGAGGGCGACACCCTGGCCCCCGTGCCCTTCCCCCTCACCGTCTACCGCCTCGTGATGGCCGCCGGCGCCAACCGCGACTTCAACGCCATCCACCACAACACCGAGCACGCCCAATCGACCGGCGCGCCGGAGATGTACGCCAACGTGATGCTGCTGCAGGGCATGTGGGAGCGCGCGATTCGCGAGTACATCGGCACGGCCGGCGTGCTGCATGCCATCCGCGGCTTTCGCATGAAGTCGTTCAACACCGCGGGCGACACCGTCACCGTGCGCGGCCAGGTCGAGCGCAAGTGGATCGACGACAGCGCCGACGCCGCGCACCGCCATCGCCTCGACCTGCGCCTGTGGAGCGAGAACCGCCACGGCGTATCGGTCGGCCCCGGCCTGGCCGTCGTGAGCCTGCCGCCCTGACATCGCACCCAGACAGAAAAACCATCGGAGACAAGACAGACATGTACAGCAGATTCACCCGCCGCCACGCCCTCGCGCTGGCCGCCGCCCTGGCCACGAGCAGCGCCTTCGCGCAGCAGCCAACCTGGCCCGACAAACCCATCCGCATGATCGTCCCCTACGCCGCGGGCGGCGGCACCGACGTGTTCGCGCGCATCGTCGCCGAGGGCCTGGGCAAGCGGCTCGGCCAGAGCGTCATCGTCGACAACCGCCCCGGCGGCAACGGACAGATCGGCATCACCGCCGTGCAGCGCGCACCGGTCGACGGCTACACCGTGCTGTTCTCGCTCACCTCCATCATCCAGAACCCGCTGCTGTACCCCAACGCCGGCTTCGACCCGTTCAAGGACTTCGTGCCCGTGTCGGAAGCGGGCCGCCTGCCCATCGTCTTCACCGTGAGCAACAAGCTCGGCGTCGACACCCTCGACGGCTTCGTCAAGCTCGCGCGCGCCGCGCCCGGCAAATATTCGTACGGCTCCTACGGCAACGGATCGAGCGCCCACCTGTACGCCGAGGTGCTGCAGGACGCCGCGGGCATCCAGCTGCTGCACGTGCCCTACAAGGGCGAGGCGCCGGCCATCACCGACCTGCTCGGCGGCACCGTCGACGCCGTGTTCGTCTCGGCCAAGGGCGTGGGCCCGCACGTCGCGGCCGGCAAGGCGAAGTCGATCGCCGTGGTCGGCACCGCACGCGCCCCGCTCGCGGCCGGCGTTCCCACCTTCAAGGAACAGGGCTTCGCCGGCATGGAGTCGGTCGGCTGGTTCGGCATCTACCTGCCCGCCGGCACGCCGCAGCCCATCGCGCAGCGCCTGTCGACCGAAGTGGCCCAGGTGGTGCAAAGCCCCGAGCAGGCCGCGCGCATCGAGGGCCTGGGCGTGATCCCGGTCGGCAGCACACCCGCGCAGCTCACCGCCACCATGCGCGCGGACCATGCGCGGTGGAAGCAGGTGATCCAGGCCAAGAACATCAAGCTCGATTGAGACCGCACGCCATGACACCTCTTTCCTCCACGCTCGGCATTGCGCTGGCTGCCTTGCTCGCCCTGCCCGCCGCCGCGCAACAGCCACCGGCCGACTACCCCTCGCAGCCCGTCACGCTCGTCGTGCCCTTCCCCGCCGGCGGCATCACCGACAACATCGCGCGGCTGGTCGCGCAGGAACTCGGCACCGCCTGGGGCAAGCCCGTCGTCGTCGACAACCGCGTGGGCGCCAGCGGCACCATCGGCGCCGCCGCCGTCGCGCGCGCCCCGAAAGACGGCCACACCGCCCTCTTCACCATCACCACGCACGTGCAGATGCCCGCGCTGCAGCGCAAGCTCTCGTACGACGCGGTGAAAGACTTCGCGGCCGTGTCGCAGATCGGCATCTCGACCTCGGCCCTGGTCGTGACGCCCGACGTGCCCGCCAAGACGCTGGCCGAACTCGTCACGCTGCTCAAGGCCGAGCCCGGCAAGTACTCGTACGGCTCGACCGGCGTGGCGACCACCTCGCACATCTACGGCGAGCTGTTCAAGAAAGAAGCTGGCGTCGACATGCCGCACGTGCCCTACAAGGGCGCCGCGCCCATGGTGACCGACCTGCTCGGCGGCCACATCCGCGTGGCCGTGCTCGACACCGGCACCGCCCTGCCCTACCTGCAAAGCGGCAAGCTGCGCGCGCTGGCGGCGCTGGGCACGCAGCGCTCGGCCACGCTGCCGCAGGTGCCGACCTTCCAGCAGGCGGGTTACGCGGGCTTCGAGCCCTATGCGTGGATTGCGCTGTTCCTGCCGGCCGGCACGCCGCAGCCGCGCGTGGACAAGATGTCGAAGGCCGTGGCCGCCATCATCGCCAAGCCCGAGGTGCAAAAGAAGATGCGCGACATGAACATCGAACCCGTGGGCAGCACGGCCGCCGAGTTCGCCGTGGTGCTGCGCCAGGACGCCGACACCTGGAAGCGCGTGATCGACAAGACCGGCATCCGCCTGGAGGACTGACCGATGACGCCCCCTCCCCTTCTTCGCGGCGCCCTCGAAGGCGTCAAGGTGCTCGACCTGTCGTCCGTGGTGCTCGGCCCGCTGGCCAGCCAGATGCTGGCCGACATGGGCGCCGACGTCATCAAGGTCGAGGCGCCGCAGGGCGACCTGGCCCGCTCGGTCGGGCCCGCGCGCCACAAGGGCATGTCGTCGCTGTACCTGTCGTGCAACCGGAACAAGCGCAGCCTCGTGCTCGACCTGAAGCAACCCGCCGCGCGCGAGGTGCTCGACACGCTGGTGCGCGGCAGCGACGTGCTCGTGCACTCGGTGCGCACCGACGCAGCGGCGCGCATCGGCATCGACGCGGCGCGGCTGCTGGAACTCAACCCGCGGCTGGTGAGCGCGCACGTCAAGGGCTTCTCGGACGAGGGGCCGTATGCGGGCCTGCCGGCCTTCGACGACATCATCCAGGCCGCCTCGGGCCTGGCGCAGCTGCAATCGATCTACACCGGCGAGCCGCGCTACATGCCCGCGCTCGTGGCCGACAAGACCACCGCGCTGTACGCGGCGTATGCCATCGTCACCGCGCTCTTCCACCGCGAGCGCAGCGGGCAGGGGCAGGCCGTCGACGTGCCGATGTTCGAGACCATGACCGCCTTCAACATGGTGGAGCACCTGTGGGGCCACACCGTCCAGCCGCCCATCGACGACATGGTGTACGGCTCGATCCGCTCCGGCGTGCGCAAGCCCTTTCGCACGGCCGACGGCTACATCGCGCTGGTGCCCTACACCGACGCGCAGTGGCTGCGCTTCTTCGAAGTGGTGGGCCGGCCCGAGCTGCGCGAAGACGAACGCTTTGCCACGCTGGCCGCGCGCGTGCGCAACCACACGGTGGTGTTCGGCGAACTCGAGCGCGCCACCGGCGCGCGCACCACGGCCGAATGGGTGGCGGCGTTCCGCCAGGCCGACATTCCGGCGATGCCGATCCAGACGCTGCAGCAGCTGCCCGACGATCCGCAGCTGAAGGCCAGCGGCCTGTGGCACGACGCCGAGCACCCGACCGAAGGCACGCTGCGTTTTCCCGGCGTGCCGTTCACGCTCTCGGCCACGCCGGGCGGCGTGCAGCGGCTCGCGCCGTCGCTGGGGGAGCACACGGACGAAGTGCTGGGGGAGTTCGGGTTCGAACGCGCGGCGGTCGATGCGCTGGTGACCGCCGGCGTGGTGGCGCGGGCCTGAGGTCTATTCGAGTTTCAGGTTCATGTCCTTGATCAGCCGCGACCACAGCAGGTTCTCGCGCCGCACCGCCGCCATCAACTCACCCGGTCCTTCACCCGAAGGCTCCAGCCCCAGCCCGATCATGCGTTCCTGCAGATCGGGCTGCGCCACGGCCAAGCGCACCGCGCCGGCCAGCTTGTCGATCGCCGGTTGCGGCGTGCCGGTGGGCGCGAAGAAGCCCCAGAAGCCGCCGTGCTCGTAGCCCTTGAAGCCCTGCTCGGTGAAGGTGGGGATCTGCGGCGCGAGCGGCATGCGGCGCGTGCCGAACACGCCCAGCAGTTTCGCGCGGCCCGACTTCGCGTGCGGCAGCGCCTCGCCCATGGTGACGAAGCCGCCCTGCACCTGGCCGCCGAGGATGTCGATCATCAGCGGCGCGCCGCCCTTGTAGGGCACGTGCGTCATCTGCAGGCCCTCGTCGCGCATGAGCTTCTCGCCGTAGAGGTGGCCCGACGAGCCCTGCCCCGCCGAGCCGAAGCTCAGCTTGCCGGGCTGCGCCTTGGCCATGGCGACGAACTCGCGCATGCTCTTCGCGGGCACGCCCTCGCCCACCGCGAACACGAGCAGGCCGTAGTTCGACAGCGACACGGGCGCGAAGTCCTTGAACACGTCGTAGCCGGGCTTGGCCATCAGCAGCGGCGCGAGCACGAAGGAGTTGACGGCGAACAGCAGCGTGTGGCCGTCGGCCGGCGCCTTGGCCACGAAGGACGCGGCAATGGCGCCGTTGGCACCCGGCTTGGGGTCGATGAGCACCGGCTGGCCCAGCGGCTTGGCGATGCGCTCGCCGATGGTGCGCGCGATGCCGTCGACCAGCCCGCCGGCCGCCGACGACACGATCACCTTGATCGGCTGGGTCGGGTAGGCATCGGCCGCCTGCGCCTTCGGCAAGGCACCGAGCGCGGGGGCGAGAAGTCCGCTCGCGCCCCATTGCGCGAATCGACGTCGTTGCAGCATGGAAGAAGTCTCCTGTTGGTTTTCTTGACGATGAAAGTCGTTCAGCCCGCCGCGCCCCACACGACCAGCGCATCGAGCGCCTCGACCGTGCGGCCGTCCACCCGCAGCGGGTTGACTTCGAGCGAGACCAGTTCGGGCCCGAGCGCGAGCGCCGCGTTGCCGATGGCGGCCACGGCTTCGGCGATGGCGTCGCGGTCGGCCGCGGGTGCGCCGCGCCAGCCGTCGAGCAGGCGCGCGCCGCGCAGCTCGGCCAGCATGTCCTTCACCTCGGCGGGCGTCACGGGCAGCAGGCGCAGGCTGGTGTCGCGCAGCGCCTCGACCCAGATGCCGCCGAGGCCCACGGCCAGCGCCGGACCCCACTGCGGATCGCGCACGGTGCCCACGAACAGCTCGAGCCCGCCTTGCCGCATCGGCGCGACGAGGATGCCGTCGATCTCGGCCTCGGGCCGCGCGGCGCGCACGCGCGCGTCCATCGCCTGCCAGGCCGCGCGCACCGCGTCGGCACCCTGCAGGTTGAGTGCCACGCCGCCGACCTCGGTCTTGTGCGCGATCTGCGCCGAGGCGATCTTCAGCACGACCGGGCCGCCGAGTTCTTCTGCGAAGCGCGCGGCCTCGTCGGCGCTGCGCGACAGCCGCACGGGCACCACTGGCACGCCTCGCTGCGAGAGCCAGTCGAGCGTCTCGCGCTCCGAACGCAAGGGCTGCGTGGGTGGCGTGGCCGGCACCGCAGCAGCGACACCTTGCGCACCTTGACGCCGGCGCAGCGTTTCCGACCAGCGGCGCACCGCACCCGCCGCGCTCATCGCATGGTGAATGCCGCAGGCGACGTGGCGGATGCCGGTCTCGGCGATGAGCTCGCGCGACCGCTCGCTCACCTGCATCACGTAGTGGCTGCAGACGATGGCCGGCACCGGGCTGGCCGACAGCCCGCGCGACACCTGTGCCAGCACGGCGCGGTTCAGCGGTGTGTCGTTGGCCGGTGCGTTGGGCACGTCGGCCACGACGATGGCGGCGCCCAGCGCGGGGTCGCGCACCAGCGCTTCGAGCGCGTTGCCGAACAGCTCGGGCTGCAGCATGGCGGCGCCAGTCACGTCCAGCGGGTTCTGCGGCGTGCCGTAGCCCGGCAGCACCTCGCGCAGCGCGGCCTCGGTGGCGGGCGCGAGCGGCGTGAGCACCAGGCCTTCTTCCTCGGCGCGCTCGGCAAAGATCTCGCACATGCCGCCCGACATCGACACCGCCGCCAGCCCACCGGCCGCGAAGGGCCCGGTCATGCTGGCGAAGGCGGCGGTGAACACCAGGTCTTCGATGGAACGCACGCGCATCAGGCCCAGGCGCTGGCACATGGCGTCGAACACGCGGTCATCGCCCACCAGCGAGCCGGTGTGGGCCTGCGCGGCCTGCGCCGTGATCTCGCTGCTGCCCATCTTCAGCACCACGATGGGCTTGGCCACGGCCAGCGCGCGCTCGGCCGCGGCGGCAAAGCGCTGCGGGTCGCGCACGGTCTCGGCGAACACGGCGATGGAACGCGTGTGCTCGTCGTCCACCAGATAGTCGATGACCTCGGCGATGTCGATGTCCGACTCGTTGCCGGTCGACACCATGCGGCTCAGGCCGATGCCGTGCACCTGCGCCATGAACGACAGCTGCCCCGCCAGCGCGCCGCTTTGCGACACGATGCCCAGCGTGCCCGCCGGCAGCGGCTCGCGCAGCGAGGCGGTCCACACGGCCGAGCGATCGACGAAGTTGACGAAGCCCAGGCAGTTCGGCCCGAGGATGCGCAGGCCGCGCGATCGCGCCTTGGCCGTGAGCTGGCGCTGGCGCTCGCGGCCTTCCTCGCCGGCCTCGGCGAAGCCCGAGCTCAGCAGCACGGCGTTGCCGACGCCCGCGCGCTGCAGGTCGGCCAGCGCGTCGTCGAGCGCGTCGGCCGGCACCATGAGCAACGCCGTGTCGACCGGCTCGCCGATGGCCTCGGCCGAGGTGGCCGCCGCCATGCCATGAAAGCTGCCGCCGCGCCGGTTCACCGGGTAGAGCTGGCCCGCGTAGCCCAGCGTGCGCAGGCTGGCGAGCGCCGCGTTGGACCACACCGAGCGCTCGGTGGCGCCGACGAAGGCGATGGCCTTGGGGTGGAGGAAGCAGTGAAGAGAAGAAGAGGAAGAAGAGGAAGTCATGGCAGGAAGAAAGGTCGGGTTCAGTCGTCGAGCTTGATGCGCAGGTCGCTCACGAAGCGCTTCTCGTCGGCGTAGGTCTTGTGCGCCCAGGCCGTGTAGGCGGGGCTGTCCATGTAGAACCGGACGTAGTCGTTGAGGTCGAGCGTGCGCAGGAACTCGGGGTCGTCCACCGCCTTGCGGAAAGCCTCCTGCAGCGCCTGCACCACCTTCGGGTCCATGCCGCGCGGGCCGGCGATGCCCCACGAGCCGTTGGCCACCACGTCGTAGCCCAGTTCCTTCACGGTCGGCACGTTCAGCCGCGTGGGCGAGCGCGCCTCGTTGAAGGTGGCCAGCAGGCGCACGCGCCCGCCCGCCACGGCGGCGCCGAAGCCGGCCTCGGAGACCGCGTCCACATGGCCGCCCATGAGCGCGTTGTACAGCTCGGCCGCGCCCTTGAAGGGAATGAAGTTGAACTTCACGCCGGCCAGCGCGGCCAGCCGCTCCATCGACACGTGCGAGGTGCCGCCGCGCCCCGTGGTGCCGTACGACACCTCGCCCGGCTTGGCCTTGGCCGCGGCCAGCAGCGCGTTCAGGTCTTTCCACGGCGCGTCCTGGCGCACCGTGATGCCCAGCGTGGCGGCCGTCACGTTGGCCACGTAGGTGAAGTCGGTGGCCGGGTCGTAGCTCACCTTCTGCAGGTGCGGCAGCCGGTAGAGCGAACTCAGCATGAGCGAGAGCGTGTAGCCGTCGGGCGCGGCCTTGCGCGCCATGGTGGTCGGCGCCAACGTGGCGGCCACGCCGGGCTGGTTGAGGATCACGATCTGCTGCTTCAGCTCGCGCGAGGCCGCCAGCGCCAGTGCGCGCGCCTGCACGTCGGTGGCGCCGCCCGCGGGGTAGGGCACCAGCAGCGTGATCGGCTGCTTGCCGAACAGGCCCTGGGCGCGCGCCAGGAAGGGCAGCGCGGTGCCCGCGGCGGCGAGCGCCGCGCCGTGGATCAGGCGGCGGCGCGCCGGGTCGGTCGGGAAGGAATGCATGGCTTGTCTCCGGTCGGTCGAACAGTCGAATCGTTCGTTCTTCGGCGATGGTCGCGCGCAGCCCTTGGCCGGTCACCGTCGCTTCGGACGACTTTGGCCGCTGCAGCGCTTCCGATCCCGTCGCTTCCGACGATGCCGGCGCGGCGCGTCCCTTCCATACTCGGCGCACAACAACGAACCGACCGACGGAGACCGCAGTCCATGGACCTCACCCAGCCCCTGCACAAGGCCCTGCAGGAACGCCCCGGCGCCACCGCCCTCGTGTGCGGCGAGCGCCGCAGCACCTTCGCCCAGTTCGTCGACCGCGTGGCGCGGCTCGCGGCCGTGCTGCAGTCGCTGGGCCTGCAACCCGGCGACCGCGTGGGCCTGCTGGCGCTGAACTCCGACCGCTACGTGGAGTACCTCTACGCCACCTGGTGGGCGGGCGGCGTGATCAACCCCGTCAACATCCGCTGGAGCGCGCGCGAGGTCGCGTACTCGCTGGACGACTGCGACACGCGCATCCTGCTGTCCGACGCGCACTTCGGCGCCGTGGCGCAGCAGCAGCGCGAACTCTCGCGCTCGCTGAAGACGCTGGTGCACTTCGGCGACGGCCCCGCGCCCGACGGCATGGCCGACGCCGAGGCGCTCATGGCGCAGGCGCAACCCGTGCCCGACGCGCGGCGCGGCGGCGCCGACCTGGCCGCCGTGATGTACACCGGCGGCACCACCGGCCTGCCCAAGGGCGTGATGCTCACGCACGGCAACCTCTACACCGGCCAGCTCTCGGCCAACATAGCCGCCACGCGCCCCGCCGAGGCCGTGGGCCTGAACATGGCGCCCATGTTCCATGTGGGCGGCACCGGCCTCACGCTGCAGCTGATGATGCGGCTGTGCACGCAGGTCATCATTCCGGCCTTCGACGAAGTGAAGGTGCTCGAGGCCATCCTGAACGAGCGCGCCAGCGAGACCTTCATGGTGCCCACCATGCTCAAGCGGCTCATCGAGCACCCGCGCTTCGGCGAGTTCGACACCACGCCGCTGCAGCTGGTGCTGTACGGCGCCGCGCCCATCGACGACGCGCTGCTGCTGCAGGCCATCGACAAGCTGCCGCGCGCGGGCTTCTGCCAGCTCTACGGCATGACCGAGCTGTCGCCCGTGGTCACCGTGCTGCCCACGTGGTGCCACCACCCCGACCAGCCGGCCGCGCGCCGCCGCTCGGCCGGGCGGCCCGTGCCCATCGCCGAAGTGCGCATCGTCGACGCCGAGGGCCGGCCCGTGCCGAACGGCACCGTCGGCGAGATCGCCGCGCGCGGGCCGATGGTGATGGCCGGCTACTGGAACAAGCCCGAGCAGACCGCCGAAGTGCTGCGCGATGGCTGGATGCACACCGGCGACGGCGGCGTGATGGACGCCGACGGTTTCGTCTACGTGGTCGACCGGCTCAAGGACATGATCGTGAGCGGCGGCGAGAACATCTACTCGGCCGAGGTCGAGAACGCCATCACGCAGCTGCCGCAGGTCTCGATGTGCGCCGTGGTCGGCGTGCCCGACGACCAGTGGGGCGAGCGCGTGCATGCCGTGGTCGTGCTGCGCGCCGGCGAGGCCCTGAGCGCCGAGGCGCTGGTGGCGCACTGCAAGACGCTGATCGCAGGCTACAAGTGCCCGCGCAGCGTGGAGTTTCGCGAAGAGATTCCGCTGTCGCCGGCGGGGAAGATGCTCAAGTACAAGCTGCGCGAGCCGCACTGGGAAGGGCGCGCGCGCAAGGTGGGGTGACGCGCCGGCGGGTGTGTCTGGGTGTGTACGGGTGTGTTTCACCTGCTTGGGGTATGGTGGCGGGCCGCCACCTGCACCCACTGCGACATGCACCGCCGCCTCCTCGCTCTCGCCCTGCCCTGCTTTCTGCTCCTTGGCCTGTCGCCCGCCTTTGCGAACGGCAGCCTGCAGTGCGACGGCCGGCCGTATGCGGTCGAGATCCAGTTCAGCCTCTCGACCGGCCAGCTGACCGAGCTGATCGTGGCGAACACCGCCTCCGATGCCGGCGAGACCGAACGTTTCAGCCTGCAGCAGCGCTTCGTCGACCATCGCCGCCAGTTCATGCGCGCGCGCGGCACCGGCCTGGACCGCCCGCAGGTGGCCGTGGCGCTGCGCGTGGCCGGCGCGACGGGCACGCTCAGCTACCGCGGCACGCAGTACGAGCTGCGCTGCAACTGGACCGCGCTGGGCTGATCCACCCTGTCGTGCGTTCACGCTTCGCATGCCGCAAGACCGCACCCTTCTCTATGCCGGACGCGGGTTCGAGGTGGCGCATGTGCGCCTGCACGCGCCGCAGGGGCCGGCGTGGAGCGACCTGTACACCGTGGCCTCGCCGCGCGTCGTCTTCCCCATCGGTCGCACGCGGCTCGACGTGCGCTCGGGCGACCACACCTGGCTGACCGACGCGCTCACCGCCATCCGCTTCGGCGACGCCACCGCCTACCGGCTGCGGCCCGAGACCGCGACCGTGCGGCACAGCCTCGTGGTCAGCGGCCAGGCGTCGGTGAGCCCGGCCCACGGTGAAAGCGCGGCGGGCGTGAGCGTCTGCCTGCTGACGCCGCAGGCGCTGTACCGCATGCACGCAGCACGGCGCCAGCTGCCGGACACCGACAGCGCACAGGCCGCGACCGTGGTGGCCGCGCTCGTCGCCGAGCTGGGCAGCGCGCCGCACCAGGCGCCCTGGCACGGCGCTGTCGCGCGTGCGCGGCAACTGCTGCTGTCCGAAGGCAGCGGCCCGGGCGCGCGGCCTGCTCTCTCGCTGGACGAACTGGCCGAGGCCGTATCGCGCTCGCCCTTTCACCTGGCGCGTCGCTTTCGCCAGCAGACCGGCCTGAGCCTGCACCAGTACCGCCAGCACCTGCGGCTGGCGGCGGCGATGGAGCGGCTGGCCGACGGCGAGCGCGACCTTGCGGGCCTGGCGCACGACCTGGGCTACTGCAGCCAGAGCCACCTGGGCGCCGTGTTCCGGCGTGGCGTGGGCGTCACGCTCGGCGAGGCCCGCCGCGTGCTCGGGCCGGCCGGCGCAGCAGGCGCACGAATCTGATAGCTTTCGCGCCGGCCGGGCCACAGACTGGCCCGATGACGACATCGCCTCGCACCCTCTGGACCGGCGCGCTCGCCGCGCTGGCCGCCGCCCTCATCGGCAGCGCCTGGCAGCTGCTGTCGCGCCACGGCGTGACCGCCACCGCGCTCGGGCCGATGGACCTCGCGCTGCTGCGCTACGGCATTCCCGCGCTGCTGCTCAGCCCGCTGTGGCTGCGCGGCAGGCTCGTGCCGCCGGGCGCGTCGCGCGGCGCGCTCGTGCTGCTCGTCGTCGGCAGCGGCCTGCCCTTCGGCCTGCTGGTGCTGGCCGGCGCGCAGTGGGCGCCCGCCAGCCACATGGGCATCTTCATGGCCGGCAGCCTGCCGCTCTTCACCGCGCTGGGCGCGTGGGTCTACCGGGGCGAACGCGTGCACGGCCTGCGCCTGCTCGGGCTGGCCGCCATCGCCGTCGGCATGGCCGTGTTCGCGGCGGGCAGCTTCGGCGAGGGCCTGCGCCAGCAGCACTGGCGCGGCGACCTGCTCTTTCTGCTGGCGGCCTTGCTGTGGACCGTCTACTCCCTGGCCTTCGGCCGCTGCGGCATGAGCGCCTGGCAGGGCGCGGCCTTCGTCAACGGTGCGTCGACCCTGCTGCTGTTGCCGCTGCTGTGGCTCGCCGGCCCGCCGCGCCTGTTCGCCGCGCCGTGGACCGACATCGCAATGCAGGCCGCAGGGCAAGGCGTGGTCGCCGGCCTGCTGGGGCTGGTGGTCTACGGCGTGGCGATCACGCGGCTGGGCGCCGCACGCGCCGCGCTGTCGTCCGCGCTCGTGCCCGTGCTGACCACCCTCGGCGCGGCCTGGTGGATGAACGAGCCCGTCACGCGCCCCGCGCTGCTGGCGCTGTCGTTCGTGGTGCCCGGTGTGGTGCTCGCGAGCGGCGCGCTGCGGTGGCGGGTGCCCGCGCAACGCGACAGCGAGCGGCAGGCCCCGGGGCAGAATGCGGCGGCGTCCTTGCCCACTTCCGAAAGCACTCGCCCATGAAGAAAAAGATGAATCGCCTTCGCACCGCCGCGCTCGTGGCCGCCTCGTTCGCGTCGCTCTTCGCCTTCTGCGGCGCGGGCTGGGCACAGCGACCGGAGCCGCAGCAACAACCGCAAGCACAGCAGCAGGCCCCGGCATCGCCACTGCAACGCAGCGTCGTGCGCGTGCCCACGCCCTTCGTCGAGAACGGCGCGCCCGTCACGCTCGAGATGGTCATCTACAAGCCCGACGGCGCCGGCCCGTTCCCCACGGTCGTGTTCAACCACGGCTCCACCGGCATCGGCAACGACCCGGCCTTGTTCAAGCAGACCTGGGCCCCCGAGCGAACCGCCCGCTGGTTCACGCAGCGCGGCTGGCTCATCGCCTATCCGCAGCGGCGCGGACGCGGCCAGTCGGACGGCCTGTACGACGAAGGCTTCACCGCCAAGCGCGAGCACTACAGCTGCGAACCCGCCATCGCCCTGGCCGGCTTCGACCGCGCCGTGGCCGACCTCGACGCCGCCGTCGCGTGGCTGCAGCGCGACCCCGACGTCGACACCCGCCGCATGGAAATCGCAGGCCACTCGCGCGGCGGCATCCTCGCGGTTGCGTATGCGGGCCTGCACCCCGACATGTTCCAGGGCGTCATCAACTTCGTCGGCGGCTGGATGGGCGACAAGTGCCCCGGCAACACCGCCGACGCCATCAACCCCGCCACCTTCCGCCGCGGCGCGGCCTTTGCCAAGCCCACGCTGTGGCTCTACGGCGAGAACGACCCGTTCTACGCGATGTCGCACAGCCGCAAGAACTTCGAAGCCTTTCGCGAGGCGGGCGGCAAGGGGCGCTTCGAGAGCTTCACGCTGGAGGGCGGCGCGAGCGGGCACGGGCTGCTCGGGCAGCAGGGGCTGTGGGGGAAGGCGGTGGAGGGGTATCTGGCGGCACCGTGAGGTGGTGCGGCACCGTCGCGCGCTAACGGCGCAAGTCGGCTGCCGCGGCGTTCAACTGCGCGATGAAGTCAGGAAGAGGAATGCGTGAGCCGAGGCTTCCGTCCTTCGCGGGGAACGCAACGCAGAGCTGGTCTCGCCCTTCCTCGCGGTCGAGCAGCAACAGGAACTGGCCATCGAAACTCAGTTCCGCGACGAGGTGCTCGTGCGCTGTGTCGCTCAGGATGGTGGTTTCCCATTTCTCGTTGTTCATGTCTGCTCTGCGGATGAAAGATGACGATGCCGTGCGCTGCGGGTTGAGGCTCAGCAGAGCCGGATGATAGGTCGACAGGTCTGCGAATCCACCTTCGCCCTACCAGCCAATCACTGCGTGCAGCTCTTGGTGCAAGCGGTGTGCAATGAGCGCCTCGCACGATTCACTACTCTTCAAACCGGCTCGAAACGGAAGCTGAGAGAGCCAGCGGTGCGCCGACGGGCCGGGGATAGCCCACTTCGCTCAGGATTTCGTCGAAATCCAGGCGCAGCAGTTCGACAAGCTTGTCGATATCCCGCAGTTTCATGGCTCCGTTCGCCATCAAGGTTTCGGCACACCGTTCTGATGTGCCGAGCGCACTCGCCACGTCGCCGAGGGTGAACCCGGCGGCGGCAAGCTCTCTTCGAAGAATGGCGAGTAAATGCGGCGTTCCGTGCATCGCTGGACTGCCAGTAGTGATGTCCGCGCTTGAATCGCGCGGAGCTGTTCAGCGCGATTGTTCCGAGCATGGCGCTGATCGCGGCGTGTTATCCGGGAGGTAGCATCTCTTGGCACTCCGGGTATCCCGGTATCGCGAACCTTGCCCAAGGCTCAGACCATTGCAACCGGTCGTGGCTCAGACGCCGCTTCGGATGAGTGGTGGTGTCAGGCGCCTGACCTGAGGGAGGGTCTTTCGCCAATCAGCGCGACGAAACACCGTCAGGCCCGCCAGCACGACGCCGCCTCCAAATCACGGCGTCCGCCAAGTAGTGATGGAAGTTCAAGACGAAGTGCGCGATAAGAATGGTCGGAAGCCCCAGCCAAAGAAGACTTTCGCCAACACGATCGGCAGCCACGAACAAGACAGCGCCCACGATTGAACACGTCAGAAAAAAAGTCGCGGGGGATTTCAGAACCGCAACCAACGGCTTGTGGCGTGCCGAAGCGTTGTCTGGTTTATCGCCGCCTTTTTCCGTCGTGATTTCAGGACGCCGTTGGCGATACACGAATATCAGGTACTGAATGTTGTGCCAGACGTTGACCACTAACCAGCCCACCGTGATGTCGCTGATCCAGACATAGCCAACCAGCGAAATCACCAGGTGCGAGAGCACGAAGCTGTTGAAGGGCTCATTCGCCGGCTTCTCGCTCCTGGCATGCATCATCAGGCGAGCGAACCAGAACAATGCACCGGCGGTGGCTGCGATGCCCACCGCAAAGGCCAACTCCTGCGGAACGGGAGGAAACCAGATGGGGTACCCCAGGAAGCTTTGGGGCGCCTGCGCGCTGCGATGCAGGTACCCCCACGCAGGAAACAAATAGACCAGCAAATAGGGAAGATTCCGGAAAGGCACCTGAAACCGCCGGTCATGGCGTCTGGCGATTCCATAGCTTTGGCGGGCAACATGGAACGTCTGAAGCACGAAATACAGGGCGAGCAGCCCGGCCGCTTCATAGGCCAGCGCAATGACCGTCAAAGCCGCCAATATCAAGAGAGGTGCGACAACGATCAGGACCCAGCGCAGGCGAAGGCGCGAATAGATCGCGCCGATGCGCGTGTAGTTCGCAACCAGATGAGGGTTCGCCAGCAGC
The DNA here is from genome assembly GCF_001591345.1 of Variovorax boronicumulans NBRC 103145. Classification (GTDB taxonomy): domain Bacteria; phylum Pseudomonadota; class Gammaproteobacteria; order Burkholderiales; family Burkholderiaceae_C; genus Variovorax; species Variovorax boronicumulans. Next base: position 40,471 of record NZ_BCUS01000041.1, read on the forward strand.
CATACATTGATATAGAGAATGGCCAGCATCATCGGCGCGGACCACAATGCCAGCGCCCCGGCCGACAGCGCCACGAACAGGTTGCCAAAGATGAACCAATGCTCCTGGCGCATCGCGGCGTTGGTGCCGCTCCCTACCGCAAGCTGCGCGTGGGCGGTCATGTCGCCGCAACCGGCATGGGCGGAGGACGTGGCGACCCGAGGGGCGCTGGTTTGGGCGGCACCGAGAACACGGAGCGAGGCCGCAGATAACGCTCGAGGTCGGTACGCATGCTTTCGTATGCCGCGTTCCGCGCTGCCGTGAATCTCGACTCGAGGCTCGCACGGCTCACGACGCCGGACAGACCCGCCGGGGGAAGTTGCTGGTGCGGATCGAAGTATTCGATGACCTCGCAGGGGTAGCAATGGCCGTCCGCGTCGTACTGGCTGAGGACCTTCACCTTGTAGACCACGCCGCCCTCTTTGGCCGGATCCACGGGAAAGCTGAAAGTCAGAGTGAGCTCGGGGGCCTTCGGAGGAACCTCGCCTTCAATGGGCTGGAAGCCAGCGCTCTGGTAAGCGCGAACAATGTTCTCCTTGAGACTGGGCAAACTGAGGCCAACGAAGGCGTTGCCGAACAAGGTCTTTTCCCCTTCCCATTGCCGCTTGTAATCGAACCGAAACGCAGGGTCGATATGTTCGCGCCCGACAGACTCGATCGTCGCGTACGCGTTGTCGATCGCCGGCAAGAGCCGCGCGCTCAGGTCGTACTGAGCCATCCACGGAAGCGCCTTGACCTCTGGCGCATTTTTTATCTCGAAAAATCTCAAGTAGCATGGATTGCACTTCTTCTTTCTATCGAGCAACTCCTCGGCAGATACGAGAACTGTCGGTACGAACCGCCACTTTGGATCGGCATTGAATTTGAATTCGAAGATCGTCGACTTGTTCTTCTGCTGGCCCACAGCCACAAGAGAGAAGTCCGACTTCTGGAACGCCTTGTTCACCATCGACCTGAATTCCGCCTCGCTGATATTTCGGTAGGCGGCGACCGGAAGCGCGGGCCTTGCACTCTTGTAGCTGAGATCCAGAACGCTTCGATACAGCTCCGGCTGGGCGAAAGCGGTCAGTCCGACCAGCAAGAAGCATCCGCCAAGCAGAGCTTTGCGAATGCAAGAAGTAAATACCATGTGTGCTCCCTGTAACAGCGCCTGTGTGTGCGTGGACTCGCCATTGGCGCAAATTGTTTTTTTGACGAATGTCCAATACCGGCCGATAACGCGGCCCCGAATCGTCGCATGGAACCTCTCTGTGAGATAGGCACGGCCTTGGTTAAACGCCTCAGACAAGCATCCATCGGCACGATGGAATTCGGCGTTTAGCGAGAAAGTTCCGAGACCAATTGGGGGCTCAAACGCCTGTTGCCCGCAAACGACGGCTTCCGCCTACAGAGCGCCCCCTCCATTTGTGTCCCCAAATTGAGCACAATCCCCCCATGCCAAACATCGCCTCCATCCTCAAAGCCGAAATCTCCCGTGTCGCTCGCAAGGAAGTGCGAGCGGAAATCGAAACCCTCAAGAAGGCCTCCGTCGCGCACCGGGCATCGATTGCCGACTTGCGCCGTCAGGTGAGCGCGCTCGAAAAGGAATTGCGCAAGGTCGCCAAGGGCGCCGCGCGTCAGGCAACTGCCGCAGCCGGTGCTGCAGGCGACGACGCCGACGCAGGCGGTCCCAAGCGCCGCTTCAGCGCCAACCGGCTGGCCGCGCACCGCGCCAAGCTCGGGCTGTCCGCGGCGATCTATGGGCAGCTGGTCGGCGTGTCGGGCCAGACGATCTATCACTGGGAACAAGGCAAGGCACGCCCGCGTGCGGCGCAGCTGGAGCGACTGGCCACGGTGCGGGAACTCGGGGCGCGCGAGATTGCAGAGCGGCTGGAAGCGCAGTAACCAAGTCACCCTCCGCACACCATGAAACTCGGCTACACCATCGTCTACGTTCCCGACGTCGCCCAGTCGCTGAAGTTCTTCGAGCAAGCCTTCGGCCTGACCACGCGCTTCCTGCACGAATCGGGCACTTATGGCGAACTCGAAACTGGCGAGACCACGCTGGCGTTCGCCGCGCACGCGCTCGGTGATTCCAACTTTCCGGGTGGGCATGTCGCCGCCTCGGATTCCGTGCAACCGTTGGGCATGGAGCTGGGCCTCGTGACGCCCGACGTGCCCGCCGCGCACAGCCGCGCAATCGCAGCCGGCGCCACGCAGCTGTCGGCGCCGGTGACCAAGCCCTGGGGGCAGGTGGTCTCGTACGTGCGCTGTCCCGACGGCACGCTGGTCGAGCTGTGCTCGCCCATCGGCGGCTGACTGGCGCCCTGCCCGGCTAGCTGGTCAGCCGGCGCCTACCGGAGATAGTTGCCGATCCACGTGCCGGCCTTCGTGATGTAGCCACGAACACCGTCGCGCACGACCTCGAGCACCTGCGGATCGAACGACAGGTCGATGTCGTCGTACACGGGGTCGATGACCACGTCGCCCGTGGCATCGATGCATCCCCATTTGTTGTTGGTGTGCAAAAAGACGGCGAATCCCGCGTAGCAGAAGCTCGACAGGTCGTCGAAGACGGGCTCGATCGCCACATTCCCGGCCGTGTCGATGAAGCCCCATTTCTCCCCGATGCGGACTTTGGCCAGTCCGTTCCTGGCGAAGCCGGAAGCCTCCACATAGCGGGCCGGAATTCGGGGTTCACCGCTCGCGTCCATGTAGCCATGGCGATGGTTGCCTCCCTTGAAGGTCGCCAGCCCGCACGCATCGAACTCACCGAATGTCTTGAATGCCGGGCGCAGCACTTCCTTGCCGGTGACGTCGATGAATCCTGTGAAGTCGGCGCGCCTGGCCTTGGCGAGACCATTGACGGCGAATGCACCGATCCCGTCGTAGAGGGTCGGAACCACCAGTTCCCCTCGGACATCGATGCATCCGCAGGTGCCTTCCGGGGTCCGGATCATCGCGAGGCCCGAGTCGTCGAACGAGCGGGCATACTCAAAAACCGACGCGAAGACCTTGCGGCCCTTGGCGTCCACGAAGCCGTGCTGAAACAGCTGTTCCCGGTCGAGGATCACCTTGGCGATGCCCTGGCTGGAAAAAGCCTCGGCCTGATGGAACGACGGGCCGACCACGGTGCGACCCGTTCGATCGATGAACCCGAGGCCGGTTTCGCTTTCGAGATCCAGCCGCGCAACCGCAAGGCCGTTCGTGGCAAAAGGCCCGACGTCATGGAACTGCGGAGGAACAACGACCTCCCCTCCGAGATCGATAAATCCGAAGAGGCCGCTCGTGGCGGATCTGATGAGAAGCATGGACTCTTTCGCTGTACCGAGGGACAGTCGAAATGATACGGAGGCTTCTCAGGCGCAGATTTCTAGTCGATCAACGCCACCGCCCGCCGCGCAAACCCCGCGGCCTGCGCGCCCACCTGCACCGCATCTGCCGCCGCCGCGCTGCCGCTCTTCGCGCGCGCCGCGATGCCTTCGAGGATCACGGCGAAGCGGAACAGCGAGAACGCCAGGTGGAAGTTCGTCACCGGCTCGGCGCAGCCGCCGGCCTGCTGGTAGTGGGCGATGTACTCGGCCTGCGTGGGAATGCCTTCGGCCGCGAGGTCGATGCCCTGCATGCCCTCGAACTCGTCGGCGCCGGTGTGCCAGGCCATGCAGTTGTAGGCCACGTCGGCCAGCGGGTGGCCCAGGGTGGACAGCTCCCAGTCGAGCACGGCGATCACGCGCGGCTCGGTGGGGTGGAACATGAGGTTGCCGAAACGGAAGTCGCCGTGCGTGATGGTGGTCTGGTCGCCCGGCGGCAAGTTCGCGGGCAGCCAGGCGATGAGGCGGTCGATGTTGGCGTCTTCGCGCGTACGCGAGGCCTCCCACTGCCGGGTCCAGCGCGCGATCTGGCGCTGGAAGAAGTTGCCGGGGCGGCCGTAGTCGGTGAGGCCCACAGCGGCAAGGTCGACCACGTGCAGGCGCGCCAGGGTTTCGGCCATGGCGAAGTAGTACGCGCGGCGCTCGGCGGGCGCGATGCCGGGCAGCGCGTAGTTCGACAACACACGGCCTTCGAGCTTGTCCATCACGTAAAAGGGCGTACCCACCACGGCGCGGTCGTCGCAGTACAGCACGGTGCGCGGCACGGGCACGTCGGTGGCGGCCAGTGCGCGCAGCACGCGGTACTCGCGGTCGACCGCATGGGCCGAGGGCAGCAGTTCTCCGGGCGGCTGCTTGCGCAGCACGAGCGCGCGGTTGTCGAAGTCGACGAAGAAGGTGGGGTTCGACTGACCGCCGCCGATGCGCGCCAGGCGCATCGGGCCTTCGAGCTCGGGCAGCGCCTGCCGCAGGTGGCGCTGCAGGCGGTCGGCGTCGAACTCGATGCCTGCTGGGGTGGCGTCTGCAGCTGCGCTCATGGCCGGCGGAACACGGGCTCGCGTTTCTCCAGGAAGGCTTTCACGCCTTCGGCGAAGTCGGGCCGGTCGATCAGCTCTCGCTGGCGCTCGGCCTCGTGGCGCATCTGGCCGACGAGCGACTGGCTCGCGGCCGATTCGTACACGGCGCGGATCTCGTGCGCGGCGTGTGCAGGCAGGCGCGCGAGCCGCTGTGCAACGGCCACGGCCTGGGCGCGCAGTTCGGCGTCGTCCACGCAGGCCCACACGAGGCCCCATTGCGCGGCCTGTTCGCCCGACAGGCGCTCGCCGAGCAGCGACATGCCAATGGCTCTTGCGCGGCCCACGAGCCGTTCGAGGAACCAGGTGGTGCCCAGGTCGGGCACGATGCCCAGGCGCGGCATGAAGGGCAGGTAGAAGTACGCGGAGCGCGCCACCAGCACGACGTCAGCGGCCAGCGCCACGCCCACGCCGGCACCTGCAGCGGGGCCGTTGATGGCGCTCACCACGGGGAAGGGCATGCTGCGCAGGTCTTCGATGAGGCGGTTCGACATCGCCTCCATCGCGTCGGCCGTGCGCTGGCCCAGGCTGCCGGGCGCGCTGGCGTCCATGCTGCCGAGGTCGGCGCCCACGCAGAACGATTTGCCGACGCCGGTGAGCACCACGGCGCGCACCTCGCCTTCGTCGCGCAGCTGTGCGAGCCGCTGGCGCAGGGCCTCCTGCAGCGGCTGGGTGAGCGGGTTGAGCCGCTTGGGAATGTTGAAGCTGAGGATGGCGACGTCGCCGTCTCGCTCGTACAGAAGGGGGTCCTGGTCGTCAGGCTGGCTCATGGGTGGGCTCCGAAAGGTATGAGTAGACAAGTGGGGTTCACTTCATGTTCAGCGCGGGCCCGACCGGGTCGAGGTCCACGCCGTTGAAGCGCACGGGCTGCATCGATGCATAGGCGTGCAGGTCGGCGGCCGAATTGGCCATGGCCACGCCGGGCAGCAGCATCGAGATGCGCGGGCTCTTGAGGGTGCTGGCGGCCACGCGCACGCTCTCGCGCGTGGGGTTGGCGCCGGCCTCGCGCAGCACGTGCGCCATGAGCTGCGCCACGATGTAGCCCGACACGCCACTGCCGTTGCTCGGGTCGACACCGCTGGCGTGGGTCTTGAGCAGCTCGAGGTACTCGAGCACCTCGGGGTCGCGGCTCCAGCGCGGGCTCATGGGCTCCTTGTAGACGGCGAGCGCGACCACGCCCTTGGCCTTGTCGGCGCCCGCGGGCTCGAAGGCCATCTTCACGGAGGCGGCGGCAAAGTTGAGGTAGCGGTCGGGCGTCCAGCCCACGTCGGCGACCTTGCGGATGGCCTGCGCGGCGGTGCGCGCGGTGGCGGCCATCACGAGCACGTCGGCACCCGACGACTTGAGCTGCACCACCTGCGAATCGACGGTGGGGTCGGTCACCTCGAAGGTGGCCTGCGCCACGATCCTGGCCTTGCCCTGCTTGGACAGGCCTTCCTGCAGGCCCTTGAGCACTTCGCGCCCGAGGTCGTCGTTCTGCATGAGCACGGCAATCTTGGCGTCGGGGCGGTTCTCGATGATGTGGCGCGCGAACACGCGGCCCTCGCCCTGGTAGCTGCCGAGGAAGGGCACGGTCCACGGGTACTTGGCGGCATCGTCGAACTGCGAGGCGCCCGACTGCACGAACAGCTGCGGCACTTTCTTGGCGTTCATGTAGCGCTGGATCGCCATGTTGGGCGCAGTGCCCAGGTTGCCGAAGATGGCGAGCACCTGGTCTTCCTCGACGAGGCGGCGCGCCACCTCGACGGTCTTGGGCGGCGAGTACTGGTCGTCGTAGATCAACAGGCGCACCTTGCGCCCGTGGATGCCGCCCTGCTCGTTGAGTTTCTTGAAGTAGGCCTCGGCCACCTTGCCGACCACCGAGTAGCCCGACACGGGCCCCGACAGCGGCATGGGCATGCCCAGCACGATCTCGGCGTCGCTCACGCCGGCTTCGGACTTCTTCTGGGCCAGGGCCGGCAGGCTGGTGCAGAGCGTGGCAAGGCCGGAAGCCAGGGCCGTGCGGCGGGAAAGCGGATGAACCATGTCGCGTGTCTCCTTCTGTGTTGCTGAGTGGCCGGGTGGCCTGCGTCGTCAGTCGTCGTCGGAAAGCGGTTCAGGCCGTGGCCCGGTTCGGCCCCATGTAGCCGAAGAGGTGGCCCGCCACCTTGCGCATCTGGATCTCTTCCGAGCCCTCGGTGATGCGGTAGCGGCGGTGGTGGCGGTAGATGTGTTCGAAGGGCTTGTGGCGCGAGTAGCCGATGCCGCCGTGCACCTGCATTGCGCGGTCGGCGGCCTCGCACACCAGGCGGTTGGCCCAGTAGTTGCACATCGAGACCTTGTCGGACAGCTGCTTCTCGACCTGCGGCTTGGGCATCTGGTCCATCTGCCACGCGGTCTTGAGGATCAACAGGCGCAGCATCTCGACCTGCGTGGCCAGCTCGACCAGCGGAAACTGGATGCCCTGGTTGCGCGCCAACTCCTCGCCGAAGGGCTTGCGCTCGCGCGCGTACTTGACGCTCTCGCGCACGCAGTAGTCGGCGGCGCCCAGGCTCGATGCGGCCTGGCGGATGCGGTTCTCGTGCACGAAGTGCTGGGCAATGGCCAGGCCGCCGTCGAGCGGGCCGAGCACGGCGTCTTCGGGCACCCACACGTTCGTGAAGCTCACGCGCGGGTGGTCGGTGGGCATGTTGAAGGTCCAGAGGTACTCCTCGATCTTCACGCCCTCGGCCTTCGCGGGCACGAGCAAGGCGCTGATGCCGCGCGCGTCGCCGTCGCGCCCGCTGGTGCGCGCGAACAGCACGCAGTGCGTGGCGGTGTGCATGCCGGTGGTCCACATCTTTTCGCCGTCGATGCGAAAGCCGGCGCGGCCGAGGCGTGCTTCGGGCACGGCGCGCGTTTCCATGTGGGTGGCATCGGAGCCGTGCTGCGGCTCGGTGAGGCCGAAGGTCAGGCGCACGCGCTCGTCGAGCATGCCCTGGATGAGTTCGTCGCACTGCGCGGGCGTGCCGAAGTCGCGGATGGCGAGCACGAAGGGGTTGTTGGCGACGATCGAATGCTCGTTCTGCAGGTCGTTGTGAAGACCCAGTCCGCGCGCGGCAAAGTGCTCGCGGATCACGGCCATCCAGAGGTTGCTGCCGTCGCGCCCGCCGAATTCGGCGGGCAATGCAAAGCGCAGGTGGCCCGCCCGGTCGGCGCGGTGGCGCGCCTCGGCCAACAGCGCTTCCCACTCGGGGCGCGGCAGGCCGCCGTTCTCGAAGTCGGTGCGGGCCCATTCGCGCCGGTGGTCGAAGAAGCGCTCGTTGTCGTCCTGCGCCTGCAGTGGCGCGATCTCGCGGTCGATGAAGGCGTCGAGTTCCGCGAGGTAATCGACGAGGTCGCGGGGCAGATCGAAGTCCATGGCTCAGTCTTTCTTCTTTGTGCCGCCGGCGTAGCCGGGCTGGTCGATGGCGAGCTTGTCGCGCGTGGTCTGGCGCAGGTGGTCGATCAGGCCGGGGGTGGCGGCGTCGAGTTCGCCTGAGGCGATGCGGGTGCAGAGCAGGCGGTTGGCTTCGGCCAGGTCGGTGGGTGCGCCGGGGCCCAGCAGCGTGTGCAGCCGCGTCAGTTCGCTGGCCTGCGCGACGGGGCCGAGTTGCACTTCGCGCCGCGCGATGTCGAGCGTGTTCGCGGCCACGCGCGCGTGGAACGCGACCTGCCCTTCGGTGGCCGGCACCACCTGCTCGCGCAGGAAGGCGGCGACGGCTTCGAGCAGCTCGGCGATGTCGGGGCGGTCCTGCATCAGGCGGCCTCTTCCTCGGGGGCGAGCAGCGCCAGCAGGTCCGACTCGGCCTCCGACGCGCGGCGGCCGATGGCGGCCTTCTCCACATCGCGCTCGCGGCCGCTGAGCCAGGCATGCACCATGGCCTCGCAGACGATGCCCCACTTGAGCGTGCCCAGCACCTCCCACCAACGCACGCGATCGGCATCGACCTGCCCGCCCTCGGCCATGTAGCCCTCGAACAGTTGCTCGCGCGTGCCGAAGCCGCCCACGGGCAGCGCGCCGTGGCCGAAGCGCCAGGAGCGCACGCACATCCAGCCGAGGTCTTCCATCGGATCGCCGAAATGCGCCAGCTCCCAGTCGAGCACGGCGCGCAGGCCCTCCTCGCCGACCATCAGGTTGCCGTTGCGGAAGTCGCCGTGCACGAGCACCGGCGCAGGCACGTCGGCCGGCGCGTTCGCACGCAGCCAGCGGAACGCGAGTTCGAACACCGGGCGCGCGGTGCCGTGGCTGCGGTGCAGGCCGATCTGGAAGTCGAGTTCCGCGCGCGCGGCGGCCGTGCGCAGCGGCGGCAAGCCGTGCGCAGGCAGGCGATGGATGCGCGCCATGGCC
>NZ_BCUS01000042.1 GCF_001591345.1 Variovorax boronicumulans NBRC 103145
GGCGGCGGCGCCGGTGGCCGTGCCGTCGGCCTGGGTCGCGCCGGTCGCGATGACGGCCGCTGCTGCCCCCGCCGCGACGATGCCCGTGGCACCGCAGACGCCGGTGATGGCCGCGGCACCGTCGGAACCCGAGGCACCGGCCGGACCGCGTGAAGCGATGGTGGTGACCGACCTTGCGCCGCTGGCCCCGCTCGCCGCGCCTGCGGCCCCCTCGGCACCCTCTTCCGCTGCCGCCGGTTTCTGGGTGCAGCTCGGCGCGTTCCGAGAACGCGACGGCGCCGAGACCCTGAGAAGCCAGGCCGCACGTGGCCTGCCCACGCTGGCGCCGCAGCTGCGCGTGTTCAGCGAAGCCGGCACGCACCGCCTGCAGGCCGGGCCGTTCCCGTCACGCAATGCGGCGGGCGAGGCCGTCACGCAGCTGCGCGACAACCTGCGCATCGCGCCGATGGTGGTCGAGCGGCGCTGAGGTTCAGGGCATCGCCTTGGCCACGACCTGCGAACGCAGGCCCACACCGAGGCGGTTCCAGGCGTTGATCTGCGCCACGGCGAGCGAGAGCTCGACGATTTCCTGGTCGCTGAACACGGCCTTCAGGGCTTCGAACTCGGCATCGCGATCGGCGTGGTGGTCGGCCAGGCGCGTGAGCGTTTCGGCCCAGTCGAGTGCCGCACGCTCACGTTCGTTGAAGAGGCTCACTTCGCGCCAGGTGGCGAGGCTGTTGATGCGCTGCCAGTCTTCGCCCTGCACGCGCAGGTCGCGCACGTGCATGTCCAGGCAGTAGGCGCAGCCGTTGATCTGCGAGACGCGGGCAAAGACGAGGTCGATCAGCACCTTGCCGAGCGTGCTCGACTCGAAGCTGCCGTTGACGGCGATCATGGCCTGGAAGGACTTCGGGGCGAACTTGGTCCAGGCGAGACGGAGGGCGGGGGCTTGGCTCATGAGATGTACTCCAGGGTGGTTGAAGGAAAACAGCGAAATCTGCTTGCTACACCCTGAAGACGCGCCGGCCACCGGCCCTGTGACAGGCCGCGCGAATTTTTTCTTCAACCGCCCCGTTTGGCCGCGAACAGTTGGGCGATGCGCGCCAGCTTGTCGGGGTTGCGCTGGGCGCGGATGCGCACGATGCGCTCGCCCTCGATCTCGAAGGTCTGGGCCGATTCGAGTTCGCCGTCCAGAAAGCGCAGCATGCCGGGCTCGCCGTTGAGCTCGACCAGTTCCATGTGCACGCCGGCGCCCATGCGGCGCCAGAGCGAGAAGTACAGCTGCGCCAGCCGCTGGCTGCCGCGCAGGATCTTGCTGAAGGTCTGCACCTTGCCCCCGCCGTCGCCGATGAGTTCGACGTCTTCCGCCATCAGCGCCTTCAGGTCCTGCATGCTGCCGCGCGCGGCAGCGTCGGCAAAGGCACGCAGCAGGCGCTGGTGGGTGTCGCGCGAGACCTGGAAGCGCGGGCGCGCCTCCTGCACCTGGGCCTTGGCGCGGTGCACCAGCTGGCGGCAGGCGGCCTCGCTCTTGCCGAGGGTCTGGGCGATCTCGTCGTAGTCGGCGTCGAACACCTCGCGCATGAGGAAGGCGGCGCGCGCCTCGGGCGCCAGGCGCTCGAGCACGGCCAGGAAGGCGACGGAGATGTTGTCGACGCGCTCGAGCGTTTCCTCGGGCGTGTCGGGCGACCCGGTGAGCGTGGGCTCGGGCATCCACGGGCCGATGTAGTGCTCGCGCTGGACCTTGGCGCTGCGCAGCCGGTCGATCGACAGGCGCGTGACGACGGTCACGAGCCAGGCTTCGGCACTGTCGAAACTGGCCTTGTCGGCCTCGTGCCAGCGCAGCCAGGCGTCCTGCACCACCTCTTCGGCCTCGGCCACGGAGCCGAGCATGCGGTAGGCGATGCCCTGGAGGCGGCGGCGGTGGCTGTCGAAGGTGAGGGTCGGGTCGTCCATGCCCGATTAGACGTTTGACGTCACCGCGTTGTGACAGCTCGCGCCCAAAAAAAACCGCCCCGGCATGCGGGGCGATTTTTTAGATCTTGGGGGCGGCTCAGGCGCCCTGGTATTCGGGCTTGGGGCCCAGCGTGGCCGAGACTTCCTTGCGGTAGCGGTTCAGCTCCTGCACGGTCTTGAAGCTGCGGTTCATCAGCAGGCTCAGGTTGTGCAGGATGCGCTCGCCGACCTTGGTTTCCCAGCCGGCGTCGAACTTGATCTGCTTGTCCAGCCAGTGCTCGAGCCAGTCGGGATCGGGCATGCGGCTCTGGATGGTGTCGTTCGGGAACAGCGCCTTGTTCACGTGCAGGTTGGTCGGGTGCAGCGCCTGGGCGGTGCGGCGCGCGCTGGCCATGAGCACGCCGACCTTGGTGAAGGCGGCACGGGCTTCGTCGCCGAACTTTTCCATGGCGCGCTTCATGTAGCGCAGGTAGGCGCCGCCGTGGCGGGCTTCGTCCTGGCTCAGCGTGGTGTAGATGTGCTTGATGACCGGCTCGGTGTGCCACTGGGCGGCGCGGCGGTACCAGTGGTTCAGGCGGATCTCGCCGCAGAAGTGCAGCATGAGGGTTTCGAGCGGGGGCGCCGGGTCGAAGTCGAAGCGCACCTCGTGCAGCTCCTGCTCGGTGGGCGCGTGCTGCGGGCTGAAGCGCTTCAGGTACTCCATGAGCACCAGCGAGTGCTTCTGCTCTTCGAAGAACCAGATCGACATGAACGCCGAAAAGTCGCTATCGTGGCGGTTGTCGCGCAGGAACATCTCGGTGGCCGGCAGCGCCGACCACTCGGTGATGGCATTCATCTTGATGGTCTGCGCCTGCTCTTCAGTCAGCAAGGAAGCGTCGAACGACTGCCAGGGGATGTCCTTGTCCATGTCCCAGCGGACGGATTCGAGTTGTCTGAAGAGTTCCGGGTAGAGCATCAAAGTCTTTCAATGGCCGCCGATTTTAGTCGGGCCGTTTGGCGCGCCCGTGACAGACGCGCGATGATGTGCTTGCGCGCGCGCCCGCGCCATAGATGCACACCCCCCTTTTCGATCCAGGAGCCCGTCATGCGAACCCCCGCCCGATTGTCGATGCTGCGACGTTGCGCCACGGCCTTTTCCCTCGTGGCGGGCCTGTCCGCCGCCCTGTCGGCGGGTGCCCAGACGGCCCCCGCAGCCCCTGCCGCGCCCGCGGTGGGCGGCGCCACCGGATGCCCGGCGATCCTGCAGCACAGCTTCCCGCGGCTGCAGGATGAAAAGCCCCAGAACCTTTGCCAGTACTCCGGAAAAGTGGTCCTGGTGGTCAATACGGCCAGTTTTTGCGGCTTCACCCCGCAGTACAAGGGGCTGGAGGCGCTGGACATGAAGTACCGCGCCCGCGGCCTGGTGGTGCTGGGCTTCCCGTCGAACGATTTCTCCCAGGAATCGGGCTCCAACAAGGAAATCGCCGATTTCTGCGAAAGCACCTTCGGCGTGAAATTCCCGATGTTCGCCAAGTCGTCGGTGCGCGGCACCGACGCCAACCCGCTGTTCAAGCAGCTCGCGCAGGCCTCGGGCACGACGCCGAAGTGGAACTTCTACAAGTACCTGATCGGGCGCGACGGCAAGGTGGTGCAGGCGTGGTCGAGCATGACGGCGCCCGACGAGAACGGCTTCATCCAGGTGATCGAGAAACAGCTCGGCCCCAGCGGCGACTGACCGGCCCTGCAATGTGAACTTTGAGTCACAAACGTTTACCACTCGAACGGGAACCGTGCGGCGGCACCGCGCTCATACTTGAGCGTGGGCGGCCAAGGCCCACAGGTTTTCATGTTGCGAGGTCTTCCGGGCGCCTGCCGTCCGGTTGAAATCCCGAGGCGATTCTTCTCCTCCTCCCTCCCTCCCTCCTTCGTGTCGGGGCGCCTCGCAGCATTTTTGTCTTCCCGCCGACAGCGGGGCCCGCGATGACGCAGCGCCCCCTCGGCCTTCCCGCATGCGGTGGCCCGAAGGGCCCCAAGAAAAAAGCGCCCCACGGGGCGCTTTGTCGTTTCAGGGCTGGGTGTCGATGAAGCTCGGCCGCAGCATGAGCTTGTCGTACAACTTGGCCAGGTTGGCGTGGTCGCCGCGCCAGTCGATCTCGGGAAAACGCAGCCCCAGCCAGCCCAGCGCGCAGCCGACCGCGATGTCGGACAGGCTCAGGTGGATGCCGCTGCAGAAGGGCTTGTCGCCCAGGCCCTTGGCCATGGCGGCCACGCCGGCCTGGACCTTGGCGCGCTGGCGCTCGATCCAGGCGGCGCTGCGCTCGGCGTCGGCGCGGCCGGTCCAGGTGGCTTCGAGGCGCCACAGCACGCCGGCGTCCATGACGCCGTCGGCCAGCGCTTCCCAGGTCTTGACCTCGGCGCGCTCGCGGCTTTGCTGCGGAATGAGCTTGCCCACGGGCGACAGGGTGTCGATGTATTCGACGATGACGCGCGAATCGAACATCGCCTCGCCGCCTTCCATGATCAGGCACGGCACCTTGCCCAGCGGGTTCGAATGGGCGATCGTGGTGTCTGCGGACCAGACGTCTTCGATCACGAACTGGTAGTCGAGCCGCTTTTCGGCCAGCACCACGCGCACCTTGCGCACATACGGGCTGGCGGCGGATCCGATCAGTTTCATGAAGGCTCTCTCCCCATCGCTTGTTAACGTTTGTTCGCAGGCATTTTAGGTGAAGGGAAAAAGACGGCGCCCGAATTCCCCCGCGGCGCGGCCACCCGGCAGCCGCCTAAAATTCGGGCATGAGCTTTTCCACCGTCTCCGCCCTCTCCCCCCTTGACGGCCGCTATGCGGCCAAACTCGCGGCCTTGCGCCCGCTGATGAGCGAACAGGGCTATATGCACCGTCGCGTGCAGGTGGAGGTGGCCTGGTTCATCGCGCTGTCCGACTGCGGCTTCGCGGAGTTCAAGCCCCTCACGGGCGGCGCCCGCAAGTACCTGATGGGGCTGGTGTCGCACTTCTCCGAGGCCGACGCGCTGGCCATCAAGGACATCGAGAAGACCACCAACCACGACGTGAAGGCCGTCGAATACTGGATCAAGTCGAAGTTCGAAGCCCGGCCGGAGCTGCTGGCCGCCGCCGAATTCGTGCACTTCGCCTGCACCAGCGAGGACATCAACAACACCAGCCACGCCCTGCAGATCCAGGCCGCGCGCGACACCGTGGTGCTGCCGGCCATCGACGGCCTGATCGCCAAGCTGCGCGAAATGGCGCACCAGTTCGCCGACGTGTCGATGCTCTCGCGCACGCACGGCCAGACCGCCAGCCCGACCACCGTCGGCAAGGAAATCGCCAACGTGGCGGTGCGCCTGACCAAGGCCCGCGCGCAAATCGCCGCCGTGCAACTGCTGGGCAAGATGAACGGCGCCGTGGGCAACTACAACGCCCACCTGGCCGCCTGGCCCGAGTTCGACTGGGAAGCCTTCAGCCGCAAGGTCGTGGAGACGCCCGCGCCGCTGGGCCTGGGCCTGAGCTTCCAGCCGTACAGCATCCAGATCGAGCCGCACGACTACATGGCCGAGCTGTTCGACGCCGTGGCGCGCGTCAACACCATCCTGGTCGACTTCTCGCGCGACATCTGGGGCTATGTGAGCCTGGGCTACTTCAAGCAGCGCCTGAAGAAGGGCGAGATCGGCTCCTCGACCATGCCGCACAAGGTCAACCCGATCGACTTCGAGAACGCCGAAGGCAACCTGGGCCTGGCCAACGCGGTGCTGCGCCACCTGAGCGAGAAGCTGCCCATCAGCCGCTGGCAGCGCGACCTGACCGACAGCACGGTGCTGCGCAACATCGGCGTGGCCTTCGGCTACGCCACGCTGGCCTACGCGAGCCTGGCCACGGGCCTGGGCAAGCTCGAGATCAACCAGGAAGCGCTGGCCGACGACCTCGAGGCCTCGTGGGAAGTGCTGGCCGAGCCGATCCAGACCGTGATGCGCCGCTTCGGCGTGCAGGGCGCCTACGAGCAGCTCAAGGAAGTCACGCGCGGCAAGACCGTGACGGCCGAGGCGCTGCACGGGCTGATCCGCTCGCTGGCCATTCCCGAGGAAGAGAAGACCCGCCTCCTGGCCATGACGCCTGCCAGCTACACCGGCAAGGCGACCGAGCTGGCCCGTAGAATTTAGGCTTCCCCCGCGACGATCCGCCGGCCCGTGCCGCCCACGGCCGGTGCGCCTCGTTCGCCCAGCGATACCTTCCAGCCAACGTGCCCTGTGCAGGGCACGCCAGCCGACAACCCTGACGGGACGCCCCGACGTCCCCGTTGTTCATGCGGCGCGCCCCACTGAGACGCCTCTGGCTCACGCTCCACCGATGGATCGGCCTCACGCTCGGGCCGCTGCTCGCCCTCACGGCGCTCCTGGGCGCCGTGCTGGTGGTGGCGCTGCCGCTCGACCGCGCCGGCCATCCTGAGTTCTTCACGGCGCGAAGCGGCAGCAACACGGACTCGACACCGCTGGAGCCGCTGCGCCAGCGCCTGCTCGCCGAGTTCGGCCCCGACACCAACTTCACGCTGCGCCCGCCACGCCAGCCCGGCGACACGCTCTGGGTGCTGGTGCGCGGCCCGTGGGACGGCACGCTCTACCTCGACCCCGCCACCGGCGCCGAACAGGGGCGCCGCGGCACGCACGAAGGCGCCTACAACCTGCTGTTCGAGCTGCACAGCAGCCTGCTGCTGGAAGACACGGGCAAGGGCATCCTCGCCATCGCCGCGCTGGCGTACCTGTTCCTGCTGGTCACCGGCGTGGTGCTGTGGTGGCCGGCGCGCTGGCCGCCCTCGCTGCGCATCGTGCTGGACCGCGGCCTGCTGCGCGGGCTGTTCGACCTGCACCGCACCGGCGGTGTCGTGCTCGGGCTTCTGATCGCGGTGTCGGTCTTCACCGGCGCCTACATGGCCTGGCGGCCGCTGGGCGGTTTCATCTCGACCACCCTCGGACAGACGCCGGCCAAGGCGCCGATCGTGCCCAAGGGCACTTCCACCGGCCCTCGCCTGCCGCTCGACGACCTCGTCGCCCGCGCGCAGGCCGTGTTCCCCGGCCAGCCCATCGGCTACGTGCAGGTGCCCGGCCGCGCGGACCGGCCGCTGCGCGTGCGCTTCCGGCTCGCCGACGACCCGCACCCGAACGGCATCGGCTCGGTGTGGGTGCACCCGGTCACGGGCGAGCTGCTCGGCGTGCGCCGCTGGCAGGACATGGACACCGGCAACGGCGCGGTGGTCGTGATCTATCCGCTGCACACCGGCGTGCTCGGCGGCGTGGTGCACCAGGCGGTCACCGCGCTGCTGGGCCTGGCGCTGGCCGGTCTCGGCCTGAGCGGCGTGTGGCTCTGGTGGCGCCGGCGTGCGGTGGCTGCGGCCGCGCGCAGCCAGGCACTGTCGCGCGGCGCGGCGCCCTGAACGACGCACACATCCCATCCCTTCATCCATCACAAATACATCGAGGAGGACTCCCTTGTTCCCGCACAAAAAAACCGCCATCGCCCTGGCCCTGCTGCCCCTGAGCCTGCACAGCTTCGCGGCCGACGCCGAGCCGTCGAAGTCGCTCGAGGCCATCACCGTCACCGGCGACTGGCTCGGCACGCCCACCGAGACCAAGGTGCTCGAGCACGCCGGCGCGCGCAGCATCGTGGAGCGCCAGCAGATCCAGGAAAGCGGCTCGGCCAGCGTGCGCGACGTGCTGCGCCAGGTGCCCGGCGTGCAGGTGCAGGAGAGCAACGGCACCGGCGGCAGCGACATCTCGCTCAACGTGGGCGTGCGCGGCCTGACCTCGCGGTTGTCGCCGCGCTCGACCGTGTTGCTGGACGGCGTGCCGCTGGCCTACGCGCCCTACGGCCAGCCGCAGCTGTCGCTGGCACCGGTGTCGCTGGGCAGCCTCGAGGCGGTCGACGTGGTGCGCGGCGCGGGCTCGGTGCGCTACGGCCCCCAGAACGTGGGCGGCATCATCAACTTCGTGACGCGCTCGATCCCCAAGCAGTTCGCGGGCGAAGTCGGCGTGGGCGTGGAGAGCGCCGGCCACGGCGGCGGCACCAAGAGCACGCCCAACCTGTTCATCGGCGGCACCAACGAGAACGGCCTGGGCCTGGCGCTGTTGTACTCGGGCACGCATGGCGACGGCTGGCGCCAGGGCAACGACAAGACCAGCATCGACGACCTGATGCTCAAGGGCGCCTACCGAATCTCGAAGACCGACGACATCGCGATCTCGCTGCACCACTTCGAAGGCAAGGGGCGCATGCCCGGCGGCCTGACGACGGCGCAGTTCGCGGCCAACCCGTTCCAGTCGGACCGCCCCTACGACGAGTTCACGGGCCGCCGCACCGACGGCTCGCTCAGGTACACGCACAACGACGGCGTGAACAAGTTCGAGATGCTGACCTACTACACGGACTCGTACCGCAGCAGCTACCTCGAGCAGGAAGGCACGGGCGCCAACGCCAACCGCCGCCGCCTGACCACCGCACCGCGCAACTACAAGACCTACGCCTTCGAGCCCCGCTACTCGCGCCTGATCGACTCGGGCAGCGTGGTGCAGGAAATCAGCATCGGCGCACGCTACCTGAAGGAAGAGGCCTCCGAAACGGCCACGCGCAGCAGCTACTACCGGCCGGCGCCGGGCTTCGACGCCTACGCGCTCGCGCAGCCCGCGTACCAGACCAGCAAGGGCGGCACGACCGCGCACGCGTTCTACATCGACGACCGCATCGACTTCGGCAACTGGACGGTCACACCCGGCGTGCGCTACGAATCCTTCCGCTCGCACAACGACGTGTTCACCGTGGCCAACAACCGCATCACCAACGCGATCTACCCGAAGATCGACTCCAACGAGGTGCTGCCCACGCTGTCGGTGCTCTACCGCATGAGCGAGCGCTGGACGCTGTTCGCCAATGCCGGCGTGTCGTTCGGGCCGCAGCAGTACGCCCAGCTCGCGCAGTCGACCACCAGCCTGCACCCCGAAAAAGCCAAGACCTACGAGATCGGCACCAAGTACAAGGGCAAATCGTGGAGCGGCGAACTGACGCTGTTCAACATCAACTTCGACAAGGAGCTGCAGCTGGCGCGCTCCATCACCGGCGACGTCGGCCAGTGGACCGACCTGGGCGCCACGCGCCACCGCGGGCTGGAGTCGGCGCTGCGCTACGACCTGGGCAGCCTGAGCGACGCGCTCAAGGGGCTGTCGGTGTCGGGCACCTACACGTACACGCAGGCCACCTCGAAGGCGGGCGTGTTCGCGGGGCGCGACCTGCCCTTCTACTCGCGCCATGTCGCGACGCTCGGCGCGCGCTACGAGCGCGGGCCGTGGACGCTCAACGCCGACCTCTACGCGCAATCGAAGCAGCGTTCGCCGGGCTCGCCGGACGACGGCGCCAGGTACATCACCGTGGAAGACGCGAGCGGGCGGCTGGGCGACATCCCGGGCTACGGCACGGTGAACTTGCGCGCCGCCTACGACTTCGGCCCGTCGCTGAGCCACCTGAAGCTGGCCGTGGGCGTGAAGAACCTGTTCGACCGCCGCTACTACAACCGTTCGGTCGACAACAACGGCGGCAAGTACGTGGGCCAGCCGCGCACGGTGTACCTGCAGGCGTCGCTGGCGTTCTGAGGCCGAAGGGGCGCGCGCATACACTCGCGCACCCATGGCTCTCAAATCCACCATCTTCAAGGCCACCCTCGCGGTGGCCGACATCGACCACGGCTACTACGCCGACCATGCGCTGACCCTGGCGCGCCACCCCAGCGAGACCGACGAGCGGATGATGATCCGGCTGGTCGCGCTCGCGCTCAACGCGCACCAGCTGCAGGACATCTGCAACGGCGACGGCACGCTGGCCTTCGGCGCGGGCCTGTCGAACGTCGAGGAGCCTGACGTGTGGCTGCGCGACTTCACGGGCCAGACCAAGATCTGGATCGAGGTCGGCCAGCCCGAGGACAAGCCCATCATCAAGGCCTGCGGCAAGGCGGACGAGGTGATCGTCTACTGCTTCAACCACGCGGCCGAGATCTGGTGGCGCGTCATCGAGAGCAAGCTCACGCGGCCGCAGAACCTGAAGGTCTACCGCGTGCCGACCGAGGCCTCGCAGGCGCTCGCCAGGCTGGCGCAGCGCAGCATGCAGCTGCAGGCGACGATCCAGGAAAGCACGCTGACGCTGGGCGACGGCGTGAACAGCATCGACGTCGAACTGCTCAAGTGGAAGTGAAGAGCCCGCGCGGCTAGGCCGCCGGCATCATCTCGCCGCACTGCCAGCACTGCTCGAAGCCGCCTTCGACCTGCTCGCCGCACACGCACAGCCAGCTGCGCTGCGGGCGGTTCTGCAGTTCGTGCAGCAGGCGCTTCGCGAGCTCGTACTGCGATTCGTCGTCGATCCAGATCTCAGGCAGGCACTGGTCGGGCGGCAGCTGGCCCATGACCGCGCCGAGGAATTCGCGCTGCACCGTCGCGGCCACACCCTCCTCGCGCAAGGCGTGCGCCCACACGGTCGCAATCGCGAGGTTGGGGGCTTGCGCGAGGCGGCGCATGGTCAGGGGGCCCAGTTCTTCTCGTCGTCCGGGTCGAACTCGGTCTCTGCAGCGGTCGGCTCGGCTTCGCGTGCGCGCTCGGCATAGCGGTTGAAGCGCCAGGCCGAGTCTTCCATGGTGATGCGGCGCCAGGTGACGCGCTTCTCGACCGGCGTCATGGCCGGCCAGTACTGCACCTCGTCGAAGCTGCGGCCGCAGCCCTTGCACTCGTCGTCGCCCTGGCTGGTCGAGCAGATCGCGATGCAGGGCGTGTCGGGCGTGCTGTGGTACCAGTCGAGCCAGGCGGCCCAGGCCTTGGCGGGAAAGCCGACCTCGTCGACCTCGTCTTCGTGGTGGAAGACCATGAGCGCGTAGACCTCGGCCAGCGCGCGCAATTCGGGCGCCAGCGTGATGCCGTCGGGCGAGGGAGACTTCTCGCGCCAGTGGTTGATGGCGGCCTCGATGTCGGTGATGTGGATGGCGGCCATGGAGAGTGAAAAAACAGCGAGCGGCGATCATAGTCCCGCAATGTCCCGCTCCTTCCTAGGGCCATAGGCGCTCCCAAAAATGGAGCATCAAGTGCCCGCTGCATGCGCCCCTCCGGACATTTGCCTTCAAATGTAAAGAAAACTTTTGGTTGCCTCGGCGCGGTCTTCAATGCTCTAATCCCGCCCACGAAGGGGAGTAGCTCCCGATCGCTGTCCCCGGGCAGCGTGAATCGTCAGGTCGTCAATACGAAGCACAACACTTCCGGCCTGTCGGGCGACACACGCGCGGACGCAGGTCGGCGCGCTTGCTGTTGTCGAGCGAGACCTTCGATTTGAACCTGCGCAGGTTTGGTCGAAGCGTTCGCAAGTCCCCGGTGTCACCCGGCCTTCGCTCCCCCGCTTTCGACCGCACCCGTGCAGGGTGAATCGAAACGCATCGGCATGCCGCTGCCCGTCGTGGTCCCATCAGGGAGCTGCGGGCGTGGCGCCAAGACAAAGAGGAATCTATGGAACAGTTCATGGCCCCGGAATTCTGGGTCGCGGTCGGTCAGATCATCATGATCGACATTCTTTTGGGCGGCGACAACGCCGTCGTCATCGCGCTGGCCTGTCGCAAGCTGCCGCCCGCGCAACGCACCCAGGGCATCCTGTGGGGTACCGCCGGCGCCATCGTGCTGCGCGTGATCCTGATCTTCTTCGCACTCACGCTGCTCGCGATTCCGTTCCTGAAGCTGGTGGGCGCGATCCTGCTGCTGTGGATCGGCGTGAAACTGCTGGCTCCCGACCATGACGACGCGCACGGCAACATCGCCGGCAGCGACCGCCTCTGGGGCGCCGTGAAGACCGTGATCGTGGCCGACCTGGTCATGAGCGTGGACAACGTGATCGCCATCGCCGGTGCCGCACAAGGCGCGGGCGACGGCCACCAGATGCCGCTGGTGATCTTCGGTCTGCTCGTGAGCATCCCGATCATCGTCTGGGGCAGCCAGCTGGTCATCAAGCTGATGGACCGCTTCCCGATGATCATCACGCTGGGCGGCATGCTGCTGGGCTGGATCGCCGGCACGATGGCCGTGTCCGACCCGGCCCTGGCGAACCCCGCCAACTGGACCTGGGTGCCGAAGGTGCCGCAGACCGACACCATCAAGTACGCCGCCGGCATCATCGGTGCGCTGCTGGTGCTGGCGATCGGCAAGTGGGTGGCTTCGCGCAAGCCGGCCCCCGCCACCCCGGCCCACTGAGCGTTCGTTGAACGATAAACGCCCCGCACTGAAACTTCTTGCATCAATCCGGTCTCTGTCACTCTAACTATCAAAGGAGAGCACTCATGGAAAAGATCATTCTTTACGTCGACGACGCCGTCTATGCCAGCGAGCAGTTCGCCGAACTGGCGCCGGATGCCGACAACGTCGTGGCGCGCCATTGGGTGCTCGTGGCCTGCGCGCCGCGCATGACACACCGGATCAGCAAGTGGGTGAGCCACAGCGCGCGCGAGAACTGGCGCGCCAAGTGGTTCAGCAAGGTGCAGGCGCAGATGCTGCCGCTGCTCGAACGCAACGGCGGCCAGGTGACGGCGGTGCTGGCCAAGGGCCCGCTGACCGACCTGACGCAGCAACTCAAGCGCGAGCACGCGGCCACCCACGTGGTCGATGCGCGCCGCCCGAAGATCGGCGTCGACCTGGAACCGGTCACGCCCGACCAGACCCCGCCCAAGCAATCGGGCTGGGCCTTTCCCGGCGCCGTGATGGGCATGGGCGCACTGCTGGTGCTGGCCAACGAGCTGGCCGAGTAAGCCCGGGGCGGGGCCACACGCCCTCCCGAACCGACACAAGCCCCGCTGCGGCAACGCAGCGGGGCTTGTTCTTTTGTGCGGGCCCGTGGGGTATCCTGCGGCGCATGCGCATCCTCCTCAAATGGCTGCTCAGCGCCGTCGCGCTGCTCGCGGTCGCCTACCTCTACAGCGGCGTCCAGGTCCAGAGTTTCGGTGCGGCGCTGCTCGCGGCGGCCGTGATCGGCCTGCTCAACATGGTCGTGCGGCCGGTGCTGGTGATCCTGACGCTGCCGGTCACCATCGTCACGCTCGGGTTGTTCCTGTTCGTGATCAACGCCCTGCTGTTCTGGGCCGCCTCGGGCCTGCTCGGCGGTTTCCATGTGAACGGCTTCCTCGCCGCGCTGCTGGGCTCGCTGATCTATTCGCTGCTCGGGCTGCTCATCGAGAGCGCACTGGGCGGGCTGCTGTCCTCCCGGCGCTGAGCGCCGCCCCTCGACGCTTCACTACTTCAGCGGCGGCTCCTCGGCCTGCTGCTTGACCAGCACGTCGACGGCGCGTGCGCGCGTGTCGATGATCGATGCCTCGTAGTGGTCGATGGGCGCGCCCGACTTGCGGACCAGCTCCTGCGCCGCCTTGAAGCGGTCGCGCGCCGCCGGGTAGTCGAGGATCGCCACGTTGGCCTCGGCATCGGCACGAATGGCGCGCAGCGTGTCGTTCTGCGCCCCGTACAAATTGGCCAGCGTGCGCCAGGCCGTGGCATCGCGCGGATGAACGGCCACCCAGTCGCGCAGCACGGGCACCATCGGCGCGGGCTGGCGCTGGGCGATCGCCGCTTCGGCCGCGAGGATCATCTCGGGCCGCTCCTTCGACTTGGCGTCGAGCAGTGCCGCCGCGCGAGAAGCGCCGCCGGCCGCGAGTTCGATCTCCGCCTGCAGCCAGCGCGCCTGCTTGCTCGCGGCCGCATCGTCGGCCGTGCGGGCCACGAGCCGCTCGGCCAGCGCGCGCGCCGCCTTGAAATCGCGCAGCTCCTTGGCCGCCATCGCCGCCGCGTAGAGCGTGCCCGCCTGCTGGGCCGGTGAACTGCCCGCGAACTCGCCGCTCGACGCAGCATTGACCCACAGCCGCAGCACGTCGACGCCCGGGCGCGTCAGCACGCGGGCGCGCGAGGCGACCATCGCGTGGTCCATGACCAACGGCACCACCGGCGGCGCGGCGTCGGCGCGGAACTGGAACCGCCCTTGCATGTCCGAGATGCGCTCGGTCGTCAGCGGGTGGCTGCGCAGGTAGGGGTACGAGCCGTTGTCGTTCAGGCGCGAGGCGTACTGCAGCTTCTCGAACATCGCCGCGGCGCCCTGCGGCGCAAAGCCCGCCTGCGTCATCACGCCGAAACCGATGCGGTCGGCCTCGCGCTCCATGTCGCGCGAGAAGCTCAGCTGGTTCTGCATGAACAGCGCCTGGCTGCCCATGATCACGGCCTGGCCGGCGTCGGCGTTGCGGCTCTTGCTGGCCGCGATCATCCCGAGGATCAGGCCGGCGATCATCAGGGGCATCTGCTTGCCCTGCTTGCTCATGATGCGCGAGATGTGGCGCTGCGTGACATGCGACAGCTCGTGCCCGAGCACCGTCGCCAACTCGTCGCGGCTGCCGACCGCGGCCAGCAGCCCCAGGTTCAGCCCGAGGTAGCCGCCCGGCAGCGCGAAGGCGTTGATGTTGCGGTCGCGTCCCAGCAGGATGGTCCAGGCGAAGCGCTCGTCGAGTTCGGGCGTGAGCTCGCCGCGCGCGCGCGCGGCGGCCAGCAGGCGCTGCCAGATGTCCTGCACGTAGGCGGCGATCACCGGGTCGTCGATGTAGTCGGTGTCGCGGTACAGCTCGCGCACGATCTGGTCGCCCAGCCGGCGCTCGGCACTGGCCGTCATCTCGCCGCCGTCACCGAGGCCCGGCAGGATCTGCTGCACCTGCGCCAGCGCGGGGGCCGGCAGCAGCACCTGGGAAGCTATCAAAAAGGTAGCGCACACCGCATGCCGGAGGGGCGTCGGGCGGGTTTTCTTGTGGGAAGAGGGAGTCAAGCGCGGCATTCCTCGTCTGTGGCTCGGGCTCGTATGATGCATCTTCAAAACGAACGTTCACCGATGAGCACCCTCACCCATTTTGACGCCCAGGGCCAGGCCCACATGGTCGACGTGGCGGCCAAGCCCGCCACCCACCGCGTGGCCGTGGCCACTGGCCGCATCGAGATGCAGCCTGCGACGCTGGCGCTGATCGAATCGGGCACCGCCAAGAAGGGCGACGTGCTGGGCATCGCGCGCATCGCCGGCATCCAGGCGGCCAAGAAGACCAGCGACCTGATCCCGCTGTGCCACCCGCTGGCGCTGACCCGCGTGGCCGTGGCCTTCGCGCTCGCCGAGGGCGGCCAGGCGCCGCAGGTGGCCTGCACCGCGACCGTCGAGACCGTCGGCCCGACCGGCGTGGAAATGGAAGCCCTGACCGCCGTGCAGGTCGCGCTGCTCACCATCTACGACATGTGCAAGGCCGTGGACCGCGGGATGCGGATCACCGACGTGCATGTGCTGGAGAAGCACGGCGGGAAGTCGGGCAGCTACGTCGCGACGGCGGGCTGAATTCCAGCGGCTACAGCTCGGGCGCGTCGTCCGGTCGGTTGTCGAGCCAGCGGGCGAACGCGGCCGGGAACGCCACCCGGAAGCGCTCGGCCCAGGCATGCGCCTCGGCATCGCGGCCCAGCAACTCGGCGCTTTCGATCAACTTCACGATGACGCGCGGCTCGGGGGAGAAATGCAGCACCCGCCCGGCCAGTTCGTGCATGTGCGCCGCATTCGCCGGCGTGACGGCTGTCAGCGTCACCTCGGCGAAATCCACCTGGCGTGAGAACAACCATGAGCCCTGGAGCTTGGCGAGCGTGTCGTCGCGGTAGGCCGACATGCGGGCGTCGCGCGGCAGGTAGATCTGGCTGACGCGGGTGTAGTCCCAGGCGGCGTAGCCGATGATGACAACCCAGGTCGCGGCGGCTGCGAATGCGGCCAATTTTTTTTTGCCGCTCGCTTCCGGCCGCTTGGGTGATGCCGGCCACAGGATGCCGAGGCACAGGCCGAACACCAGCTGGAACGGGCCGTACCAGAGCGGGTACTCGAGCAGGCTGTGCACGAGGATGACGCCGAGCAGGCCCCACGCCATCAGCCGCAAGGGGTCGCGCTCGCACCAGGGCTTTGCCGCCCCCACCATCCACAGAAAACCACCGCAGATGAGCAGCGCCGCCGGAATGCCCAACTCGACCGCGAGGTGCAGCGGCAGGTTGTGGGCATTGTCGAGGATCACGGGGAAACGCGGGCCGCTGTACAGCGTGGCGAAGTGCGCGAAGCTGAGTTCGCCCCAGCCCCAGCCGGCGAGGGGGCGTTGGGCGATGAGGGTCAGGACGTTGTGCCAGAGGACGACGCGGCTGTCGGTGGTGACGGCGGCGGGCTGCAGGCGGTGGAGCATGCCGGTGCCGGAGGCGACCGCGTGGCCAGCGTCACCGCCGCTGGCCAGGTACGGCAGCAGCCAGTGCAGGGCGGCGTACAGCGGGATGGCGGCGAGCAGGAGCGGGGGGGCTGGCAGGCGAAAGTCTGCCGGACCGGCGTGCCGCGGCGCCCGGCGACGCTCCCGCCACGCCATGGCAGCGGTACCGATGGCGATCAGCAGCAACTGCAGGAAGCCGGTGCGTGATCCCGAGGCCACAAGGGCCGCTACCAGAAGCCCGCCGGCGGGAACGAACAGCCGGCGGATGCGCGGTGACCGCGATGTAGCGCGCCACCACAGCGCCGCGACCAGCGTCAGACTGATCAACGTGGCGAACTGGTTGGGCTGGCGGAGGTTGCCCCAGCCGCGGCCGGAAGTGGGCGACGAGGTCAACGCACCAAGGAACTCAGTGACACCGTAGTACTGGAGCAGGCCCAGGAGGGCGCTGAGCAGACCGGCGGCGAGCAGCCCGACGGCCAACGCGTGACCCAGCGGCCCGCGCTGCTGCGCCACTCCTGCGCCGAGACAAGCTGCTGTGGCAATCCCCGCCAAAGCGCCCAAGGTCGGTAGCAAGAGCGTGGCTCCGGTACCCACGGCTGCGGACAGCACGACGAAAACCGCCATCACCGCCAGCCCGGCGCGCAGTCCCTTCGAGGGAAAGGCGAACGGCGCCATCGCGAGCAGCCCCGCAACACAGCCCCATGACATCAGTTGCTGCCAGACATTGATCGAGGGGCCGCCCACCAGCGGGGAAAGAAAGGGCCAGGCCACGAGGCCGGCACAGACGAATTCAGCAAGCCGCGAAGGCGCGTGCAGAGGAGGCGCCGGCAAGGACGCGTCAAGGCGATTCATCGACCCATCATGCCAACCCGCCATCGCCGATGAGTGGCAGCACGCGGCGGATGAGTGGATTTGCATTTAGAAACAGTTATGGACACTCTATAACAATCCTAAATAACCATTGCCTGCCGCTCGGCCACCGCAGCGGCAGCCGAGAGGCCTGTTCGATGACCAGACAACAATTCGCCGTGAAAGTGGCGGCCGTGCGGCGCCGCAGTTTGCAGGGCTTCACGCTCATCGAACTCATGATCGTCGTGGCCGTCATCGGCATCCTGGCTGCCATCGCGCTCCCGAGCTACAACGACTACGTTCGACGCGGGCAACTGCCTGAGGCGTTCAATACGCTTTCCGCCTATCGGGCGACGATGGAGCAGTACTACCAGGACAACCGGAACTACGGGCCCTCGGGAACCAATTGCGCCGCCAACGCGGCGGCCGCCTTTACGCCTTCCGGTGCCAAGTACTTCGGCTACACCTGCTCGACGTCCGCCAGCCAGCAGAACTATGTCATCACTGCCACAGGCAGCGCGGGACGGGCGGTCGGCCATACGTACACCATCAACCAGAACGGCGACCGAGCCACCACCCAATTCAAGGGCAGCACCGTGACGCAACCGTGCTGGCTTACCAGCGCCAATGCCTGCTGATCGAACCATGCCGATCACCGTGCGTCAACGCGGCTTCACACTGGTCGAATTGGTCGTCACCATCGCGGTGCTGGCGCTGATCCTCTTCGCTGCGATGCCGAGCATCGGCTCATGGCTGGAGAACACCCGCATCCGCAACGTTGCCGATTCGCTGCAAAACGGGCTCCAACTGGCGCGCGGCGAAGCTGTGCGGCGCAATCAGAGCGTGTCGCTGTGGCTGGTGTCGCTCAACGACCCTGCCGTGCTGAGCGATGACTGTTCTCTCTCGGGCGCCAGCGGCGCCTGGATCGTAAGCGTGAACTCGCCGGTCGGACATTGCGCAGATGCGCCGTCCACGAACAGCTCCCCCATGATCGTCACAGGACGCGCATCCGGGGACAGTGGGGGACGAGTCTCAGTGGCGGCCGTGCAATCCGCTGACGGCTCGACCGAGGGCACGCGCGTCACATTCAACGGATTCGGACGCGTTGCCAACACCGACGCCATTGGCCAGATTGACGTGACCGGGACCACCACTGGCGCCCGAGCGTTGCGCATCGTTGTCTCGCCCTCCGGCTCGGTGCGCATGTGCGAGCCGGCCATCGTCGACAGCGCGGCAAAGGATCCCCGTAAATGCTGAATCGAATGAATCGCGTGCGTGCGACCGACCGGCTTCGCCCGATGCGGTGCACGTCCCGCCAAGCACGGCACGCTCGAGGCATCGCCTTGATCGAAGTGCTCGTGGCATTGCTGATCTTCATGCTCGGCGTGCTCGGCTTGGTAGGCCTGCAGGCATCGATGACACGCGCCCAAACCGCTTCCAAGGTGCGCGCCGATGCCGCTTACCTGGCCAGCGAACTGAACGGACGCATGTGGTCCGATCTTGCCAATCTCGCGAGCTATGACGGCGCCGGCTGCGCCTCCCAAGCTCGATGCAGCGAATGGCAGAGCAAAGTCGGCAGCAGCCTGCCTGGTGGGACCGGTGCAGTCACGGTCAATGCGACCTCTGGCGATGTCGCCGTCACCATCAGCTGGACGATGCCGGGTGGTGAAACACATCAGTACGTCACCCACACCACCGTCGCCAAGGCTGCGAACTGAGATGCGCACCATTCACCAATCCCCCGTCGCCAAGTGTCCTTCCCAGCGCGGCTTCACGCTGGTCGAGCTCATGGTCGGCCTCGTCCTGGGACTTCTCACAGTGCTGGTCATCAGCCAGGTGCTCGCGCTGGCTGAAGGCAAGAAGCGCTCCATCACGATGGGCAGCGATGCGCAGGTCAACGGCGCGTTGTCGCTGTTCACCCTCCAACGCGATGTGCAGATGGCTGGCTACGGTGCGGCCGCCAGCCCGGATGCCCTCGGCTGTTCAGTGACGGGGAAGTACGACGCTGGCGGCGCGTCATTCGTTTTTCCGCTGGCACCCGTGGTCATCACCAACGGCACCAGCACCGACACCGACGCGCCGGACACGATCACCGTCTTGCAGGGTCAGACCACCAACTTTTCCGTACCCATGGTCCTCAAGGAGGAGCACCCGCAGTCCAGCAACTATTTCGAAGTGGCGTCCTCATTGGGCGCCGCGGTCGGCAACATGATGATTGCCGTGCCGAAACTCCAGGGTTCCGGCGTGGGATGCACGCTCTTCAGCGTGACCAACGACACCACATCCCCCGCCACGACCCTGGGCCCTACGCGCGTGCCCCACGCCGCCACCGCTGCGAGCAAGTGGAATCAGAACAGCATATTTCCGGCGAGTGGATACATGTCAGGCAGCTATCTGCTGAACATGGGTTCGATGGTCTATCGCAGTTACTCGATCAGCAGTGCCCACAGCCTCCAGATGGTCGAACGCTCTCCGGTGAATGGAGCACTGACCGATCCGCCGTTGGAACTCTATCCGCAGATCGTCAACCTCCAGGCCCTGTACGGCAAGGACACCAATGGCGACGGCGTCGTCGACACCTACGACAACGTGACGCCGACCACCAACGTGGGCTGGCTCCAGGTGCTCGCGATCCGTATCGCGGTGGTGGCGCGCAGCAATCAGTACGAGAAAGAGATCGTCACAGCGAATGCCCCCCAATGGGACGTCGGTGCCAACGCCACCATCGCCGGCACCGCAACCTGCCACGGCACCAGCAAGTGCATTGCACTGCGAGTGAGCCAGGTCGCCGAATGGCAACACTATCGCTTCAAGGTCTACGACACGATCGTGCCGCTGCGCAACGTCCTCTGGAACTCCTGAGTCATCGCCATGCAAATCAGGCCTTTGAATCTTTCCCCACGACGACGCGCACAGCGCGGCGTCTCACTGCTTTTTGCCCTGCTGACGCTGGTTGCGCTTTTGCTTGCAACGTTGGCACTGGTGCGTTCGGTGGATACCAGCACGCTGCTTCTGGGCAACATGGGCTTCAAGCAGGACGCCACCTCTGCAGCAGACCAGGCTGCACGCCAGGCCATTGATTGGCTGACCGCCAACAGCGCCAGCCTGAACACCGATGCGGCATCGAGCGGCTACTACGCAAGCACGCAGGAGCTTGCTGCCGATGGGGTCACTGCAAAACCGCCCATTGATGTCACTGGCCGGCAACTCGCGACAAGCAACAACCGCCAACTGATCGACTGGGACGGCAACACCTGCCAGTCCGCCACGACGGGCACCTACAACGGCTGCACCGTCACCACGGCGGATGCTGGCGTCATCAACAGCAACAACGCCCGATTCGTCATCTTCAGACTGTGCTCCAAACCGGGCAACTACGTCACCGACGCGAGTATCAGTTGCGCCAAACCGATTTCAGGTGGCGGCGCCAACGTGAGCAAGAAGGGCGAGATGAACTACGCCGAACAGCCGTTTCCCGGTGGTGCATCCGGCCCGTACTACCGCATCGTGGTCCGCGTGCTGGGCGCGCGCAACACCGCCAGCTTCACCGAAACCATTGTGCATTTCTGATGAGGAAGCGCCTCCTCCGGCGCGAGACACAAAGAACTCAACATCATGACAAATAGATCCAATCCTGCCCTCGACCGCAAGTACAAAAGGCAGGCCATCTGTTGTGCGGTGATGGTCTGCGCGTTGCTGCTGGGGTCGTTCGCTCCCGTGATCGAAGCGGCACCCACCGACCTCTCGAACCAGCCGCTGGCAACACTCCCTGCGGTTCAAGCCAAGCCGAATCTGTTGTTCGTTCTCGATGACTCGGGAAGCATGGACAGCGACTACATGCCAGACGAAATGTCCAACGGCAGTGGCAACGGCAGGTATGGATACCGCTCCGCGCAGTGCAATGGCGTGGCCTACGATCCGTTGATGACCTATGCGCCACCGCTCAACGCTGATGGGACGTCCTACCCCAATGCAGTTTTTACAGCGGCACGTGTCGATGGTTATGACACGTCGAGTGGCACCACAAACCTCAACAACCGGTACTACTACACCTACAGCGGCACGCAGCCCAAAATGGGCTGGGTATACACCAGCAGTGGCGCCGTCCGGAACACCTTCTACAACGAGTGCCGAACCTCGACTGACTCGTCGAGCGGCGTTTTTACCCTCGTCACGGTCACCAGCGCTTCCAACGACGCTCAAAACTACGCCAACTGGTACTCGTACTACCGCAAGCGCTACCTGTTGATGCGCACCGCCATGGGGCGGGCGATCTCGGTGCTCGACTCGAGCTATCGCGTTGGCTTCAGCACGATCAGCGATGGAACTGCTGTAGATGGGAGCAACTACTTTCGGGACGTCAAGGATTTCGATAGCGACCAGAAGGCTAACTTCTACAGCAGCCTCTACAACGCCTCGCCGAATGGCTGGACACCCTTGCGCGCAGCCTTGTCCAAAGCAGGGCGCTACTTCGCCAACAAGGCCCCAGATCAAAGCTACGATCCAGTCCAGTACTCCTGCCAACGCAACTACGCACTGCTTTCTACAGACGGCTACTGGAACAAGGCCAAGGGCTTGAAGCTCAACGGTACCAGCGAAATTGGGCAGCAAGACGGTAGCGAAGCCCGCCCGATGCGGGATGACACGCGGTTGATCGTTACCACGGTGACACCCTACACCGTGGCGCTGACCCAGAATGCGCTTTCCACCCAGTCCCAATCCAGAGACTGGACGCGCACCTCCGTCACGGTTTCTTCAACGCCCAAGACTAACAATCCGAACAAGGGGAAGTACCTCGTCACTACGCGCACAAATCAGCGCTACACCGAGACGCAAACCCGGACCCGTACAACGCCGCAATCTGCAACCGAGTCCTACACCGAGACGGTCGTGACAACCGATGGTGTCGAGACATCCAGAAGCACCAGCCCGCGCACCACCTCCACCTGGATCAACACCGCGACGCCAACCGAGACGTTCACCGGCAATGGTCCTCCCACTGTTGACAGCAGTTTCACAACTGGGACATCGACCTCGACCTACCAGACCGCAAAGGGAGATGACCAGACGACCTATTCGAATCCGGCCCCTGGAGGCTGGAGTGCATGGTCTACACCAGCGGTCACATCCAATTCGCCCCCGGTTCGCCAGCCGGCCGTTGCAGGCACACCCACTCAAACGCCGTCCACATCTGGCGGCACCGGCAACACACTGGCCGACGTTGCCCAATACTACTTTGCAACAGACCTGCGCACGAGTGCGCTCGGCAATTGCACCTCAAGCAGTTCCGGCAGCAACCAGGATGTTTGCAGCAACATCGTGCGACCGGTCGGTAACGACAGGGCTGCATGGCAGCACATGAACTCGTTCACGATCGGCCTCGGCGTGAGCGGCACGCTGCCTTACGACAAGAACTACCTGACCCAGACCACCGGCACCTACGCCGACCTGACCAGCGGCGCCTTGACTTGGCCTGTGCCGGAGGGCGCGGATCTGAACAACGGCGAGGGTGGCAACGCCACCAACGTCGACGACCTGTGGCACGCAGCCGTCAATGGCCGCGGCCAGTACTACTCGGCACTCGATGCCGGTGCACTGAGCGAAGCCATTAACGGTGTCGTCACCTCGGTGCAGCAAGTGGCCGGCTCCGGCGCCACCGCCTCGACCAGTTCGCTTCAACTGGTGGCCGGCGACAACAACCTGGTCTTCCGGGCCAGCTACACCACGCAGTTGTGGACCGGTGACCTTCAGGCCTTCTCAATCAACGGCTCGACAGGTGTTATTGCGAGTACCGCCACCTGGTCTGCCCAAGCGAAACTCGACGCGACCACTCCTTCGTCCCGCAGGATCTATTTCAGCGATGGCTCGGCCCTTCGAAGCTTCGAGTATGGAAATCTGAGCGCTGCGCAAAAAGGCTACTTCGACAACCTCTGCGGACAGAGCCTCATTGCAGCGCAGTGCTCGCAACTGTCCGCCAGCAACAAGACACTGGCCAACAACGGCACCAACCTGGTCAACTACCTGCGCGGCGTACGGACCCACGAATCGGCCAGCGTCGACGCGTCCAACACCAACATCCCCGCGCTCTATCGCAAACGCGATCATGTGCTGGGCGACATCATCAACGGCGCCCCGGTCCATGTCGGGAAGCCACCGTTCCGGTATGCTGACGCGGGCTACGCTGATTTCGTCACTGCGAAGGCAGCGCGTACGCCCGTGGTGTATGTGGGGTCGAACGACGGCATGTTGCATGCCTTCTCGGCCGCCACCAACGACACGGGCGGCACCGAGCTCTGGGCCTACGTACCGAGCGCAGTCATGCCCAACCTCTACAAGATGGCCGACACGAGCTACGGATCGAAGCATCAATACTCCGTGGACGGCGCGCCGGTCATGGGCGACATCAAGGTCGGAACCACCTGGAAAACCATCGTCGTTGGCGGTCTCAACAGTGGTGGACGCGGCTATTACGCACTCGACATCACCGACCCCAACGATCCCAAGGCCCTTTGGGAATTCACCGACGCCAACCTGGGCCTCAGCTTCGGCAACCCGGTGATTGCCAAACGCAGCGACGGCACCTGGATCGTTACCTTCGCCTCTGGCTACAACAACGCCGATGGCAAAGGTCACCTCTACGTGTTGAATGCCAATACCGGCGCCCTGCTGCTGGACATCGCTACCAGCGACGGCAGCAGCACGGATCCGAGCGGCCTGGCAAAGATCAACGCCTGGATCGAAAGCACCAGCGACAACACGGCCAAACGCTTCTATGGCGGCGATTTGCAAGGCAACCTCTGGCGTTTCGATATTGACGCGCTCCTGCCGCCCAACCGGGCAGCGATGCGACTCGCCAAGTTCCAGGTCGATGCCTCGACGCCGCAACCCATCACCACCAAACCGGAAACCGTCGAGATCTCCGGCCGCCCGGTGGTCGTGGTTGCGACAGGTCGATACCTCGGCGCAACCGACATCACGGATTCGACGCAGCAAAGCATCTATGCGGTGAGAGACACACTTACTGCCACCGGATGGAGCGACGTGCGCGCCGATACTGCGAACTTCGTCAGGCAGACATTTACCTTGAACGGCCCTGTGGCAACGGCCACTGCGGCTTCGGTATCCAATACGGCGGTCAACTGGTCGACCAAGGGAGGATGGTGGATCGATCTGCCGCATTCACGTGAACGCGTGAACACCAACCTGGGCCTGCAATACAGCACCCTGTCGATTGCCACCGCCATCCCGAACGGCGATGCCTGCGCATCGGGCGGCACGGCTTGGCGCTACTACCTCAACGTGGCCAATGGCGGTGTAGTCACCACCAACCCGGCCGGAGGACTCTGGAGCACCGACGGATTGATCATGGGCATGACATGGGTGCAGGACAGCAATGGCAATGCCCGCATCATTTATCAGAAGAGCAATGGCGACAACGTGGTTGAAACGCCGCCGGTGGCAACGTCCTCAGGCTCTGGCAGTGTCCATCGGACCTCCTGGCGTGAGCTGGTGGACTGATCTGCGATGAAAGCGGTCCTGGCTTGGCGTGCGCCAGGCCAGGCGAAGATGCGATACATATTTTGTGCGAGCGCAGTGCTCTCTTTGGCGCTTCACGCCGGCATGCTTTCGACACGCATCTCTCCGGTCGCCCCAATGTGGGCGGCAAGTAGTCCCGTCAAGCATGTCGCCAGCTCCATGCAGGCGCGAACGGTTCGTGCCCTTCCTTCCTTGCCTTCGCCAATTCATGCATCCCCCCCGGCGAGCGAGACGTCTCACGTATCTGGACGCGCGTCCATCCTCAAGGAGGAACTGTCAACACGCACACGATCTCTCGCGGCCCCTGCCCCTGCCCCTGCCCCTGCCCCTGCCCCTGCCCCTGCCCCTGCCCCTGTCGCGCTCGAGGTTGAGATCGACAGCTACATTCCACGCAATCAACTGTCGACGCCCCCCGTTGCCAAAACGACCATCGCGCTCGAGGCTCCGCCTGGCGAATTAACGGACGAGCGACTTGTCGGTATTCTTTCGCTCTTCATTGATGAGCAAGGTCGCGTTCAGCGCATCGACGCCGAAGAGCCGACACTCCCCCCAGCTTTCGAGCAAGCCGCACGCGAAGCTTTCATGGCCGCGGAGTTTTCTCCCGGCGAGGTGAATGGTCTGGCAGTTAGGTCAAGGCTGCGAGTAGAAGTAGTGTTCAACAGCACGTCGCTTTCACTCTGAAGATGCCCCGATGGCTAGCACTCCGGATCGTGTGAAACTTGAAGGCCCGTGTAACCCCGCCGGTCCGCGCGGACTGTTCAACCAGCGGCGAGCTTTGGCCAGGTCCGTTGAGCCACGCAATACACTTGCCGTGATTCACTCGATCTGTCAGCTTGCGTGGGCCATCCGCCCATGTTTCGAACTCGGCGCATTCGGCGCGTGCGTCGCGATCTTGTCCGCGAACTTCTAACTCAACGCCCCTCCTCCTCGAGCACATGAGCCTACAGCGTCACACGGCTTACAACCTGATCGGCCAAGCTCTGCCGCTCGTGGTGTCGCTGCTCACAATACCAGTCTACTTGCGCTTGATTGGGGAGACTCGCTTTGGAGTGCTGGCTCTGATCTGGCTCTTCTTCGGATATTTGGGTCTGTTCGACCTGGGAATTGGCCAGGCAACAGCCCGTCAGCTCGCACAAATGACCGGAAAACCGAAGAGCGAACATGCCAAGGTACTTTGGACGGCGCTGTCGCTCAGCCTCGGACTCGGATTGGCGGGCGCCCTCGCTGCCCAGCCTCTAGGTGCGTGGTTCTTTACACAGCACTCATCCATCGAGGTCGGCTTGCGTGTCGAACTCCTTGCAGCCTTGCCGTGGGCCACAGCATTGGTGCCGGCGACAACCCTCGCAGGCGTGTTGAGCGGTTCATTTCAGGCTCGCAATGCATTCGGAGAGCTCAACCTGATCGGCGCATCAGTCAGTGTGCTGGCATTGCTAGCCCCCTTGGCTGTAGCAATGACGATTGGCATTCAGCTACCTGGACTTGTTGCCGCGGTAGTCGCCGTTCGTTTACTCGTGCTGGTACCGATGCTGTTGCGCTGCGGCACTCACTATCTCGCGGGTTCTTCGGTATCGGTCGATGGGCAATACGCCTGGCAGTTGCTGAGGTTTGGCGGATGGACAACCGTCAGTGGAATTGTTGGGCCGCTCATGACCGTTGCCGACCGCTTTGCAATCGGTGCCCAATTGGGCGCCAAGTCAATCAGCTACTACGTCATTCCCTTCCAAATGACGGAACGCACTACGTTGCTTTCATCGGCACTGAACCAAGCCCTGTTTCCTCGTTTTGCCCGTTCAACCTCAGACGCCGAACGGCATCAGCTGGCCATGTTTGGCCTGCGTACGCTCGGCGTATGGCTGTCGCCGCTCATGGCGGCGGGATTGTTGTTGTCGGCGCCATTCCTCGCGTGGTGGATCTCACCGGAGCTCGCCGTCCAGTCTGCTGACGTGATGCAAGTCCTGTGCTTTGCCTTCTGGCTTAACAGCCTCGCTATCGTGCCCTTCACCAAGCTGATCGCAAGCGGGCGCCCCGATCTCGTGGCAAAGAGTCATATGGTCGAGTTGCTGCCATACCTCGCAGCGTTGTACATCGCGCTTCAAGCATGGGGCCTTGTGGGCGCCGCTGCGGTATTTACCGCCAGGGTTGCGATAGATTTCCTTCTTCTCTCCTACTTGGCGGGCACGCTGCTTTCGACGCTCCGGCTTCTTGCGATCCCTGCAGTCCTTATGGCTGCGATTCTGGCGCTTGTCATGAGGACAAAGCTCTCCTCAACGTCTCAATGGCCGTTCGGACTCGTGCTGTTGCTCGCTCTGCTGGCATGGTCTCTGATCCAAAGGATCACGGCCAATCGCGGGGTGAATCACGATGCGCATGCGCGGTCGAATTGATAGCGACAGCTTCAAGAGCAGGCACGTTGCGAATCAAACGTCCCTTGCAACTCAATACCATTGACTCATGATCACCAGCCCTCGCGATCTCATTGGCCTTTCTATCGATGGTGAGGTCTTGGAGGTAGGCCCCGGTAGCCGCCCCTTCGTCGTTGCACCCACTGCAAAAGTTAGATATGCAGATCGCTCAGTCGAAGGGGGTCGGGACAAGAACTTTCCAGAGTTAGTCGGAATGCCACCTGGTATTCAATCTCACTACGACATCGATCTCGATACTGAAGGACTGCCGCAACTTGAATCAGGCTCTCTTGATGGACTAGTCGCCTCGCATGTCATTGAGCATGTCGCTAATCCGCTTGAAGTCATTGCAGAGTTCTCCAGGGTGCTCCGCGTTGGCGGAAAGCTGCTGTTGGTGGTGCCGGACCGAAGCCGGACTTTCGACGCGATGCGAATGCCCACGCCTTTTTCGGTGCCGCTTGCCAAATATCGTGCGGGTGTGACTGAAGTAGACGAAGCGAGCATTCGTGAGTTTTGCGAGGCAATCTACAACCAGCCACCAATACACCCGCGTGAAGTTCGCGGGTGGTACAACCCAAAGCTTTTGGATGCGGCGCGATTCGCATTGCATCGGAGGCGCACCATTCACGTCCATGCATGGAGTCCGGAGGAGTTTGCGTCATTGCTGGTTGCCGGAATGTCAGAGGGGGCGTGGCACTGGCGATTGAATTCGATGTATTTCGCTGAGCATCTCCCCAGATCTCAAGCCATCGAGTTCGCCCTTCTTCTAGAAAAGATTCCGGACCAAGGTACAAAGCAGGCGCCCCGAAGATTCGTCGAGGACTGGTGTGAGAAGGCGATGGTCGATGCCGTGACTCACCCGCTGCGAATGTTGCGTTTTCAAGAAGCAATGATCAGAGACGGCATTGATCAACAGATCGCCACGCTCCCCTCGATGAAGATGATGGCGCAATGCAAGGCAGAAGGTCGGACGAATTGCCAAGAGCAACTTGCATTGCTAGGGACCGAACTCGATACCGAGCGCGCCCGCGAAAAACAGGCGCGAGAGCGCGGCACCACATTGTTCAAGTCCGTTTCGTGGCACATCACCAACTTGTTAGGCAAGGTGACGGGCCTTGTTCGGGGCTAAGGGGCATATGCGGGCCAACGAACGGAGACTCCCATGAACGTCGTCGTATTGATGTCCACTTGGCAGGGCGAGCGCCTCGTGGAAGAGCAACTTCGCTCCATCCTCGATCAATTGCCAACTGGCGGCCGCGTGATCGTGCGCGACGATGGATCGACCGACGAAACCGTCGCGCGCGTTCAAGCGCTCGGGGATTCGCGCATTACGGTGACCTGCGGACCCAACGTCGGTTTCGTCCGAAGCTTCTTCAAGCTACTCGACGCCGCGCCCGACGACGCAGATCTGATCATGCTGAGCGACCAGGACGACGTATGGCTGCCGAACAAGATCGAGCGAGCTGCCGCACACCTAGCACCGCTGCAAGACAAACCCGCGTTGTATTGCTCACGCCTTCGGCTGGTCAACGAACAGCTGCTCCCCCTCGGTCTATCGCCAATGTGGGAGCGGCCACCGTCGTTTCGCAATGCGCTGACGGAAAATATCGTGACCGGTTGCACCTGTGCTATCAATCGCGCGGCCCTGCCTTTGGCGCGTCAATATGGCGACCCGGATCGCATCTATTTTCACGACTGGTGGCTGTACCTGGTCATCGCGGCGTTCGGCCAGGTCGTCGTTGATCGCGAGCCCACCATCCTTTATCGGCAGCATGGCGCCAATGCGATTGGAATGGGCTCCGGCATGGAACGCTACCTCGCGATCCTGCGCTTTCTCCGCAAGAAGAACTGGGTTCATATCATGTACGAGCAGATCGAGAATTTTCGCGCTGTACACGCCGCAGAACTGAATGCGGTGGACCGACAGTTGCTGGACACTTACTTCGACAGCCGCAGACCAACAACCGCCATGCGACTGCTGATAACCCCAGCGCGCTTTCGCCAATCACTTGTCGGCGATGTGCTGCTGCGCCTGCTTCTGCTGGGAAGCTGGATTACCGGCCGAGGCCTGATCAGCCGCCCCCGATGAGGAACTGTGGGCTGGCCAACACGCGTCTACAACGGCCGCGTTCTCCGTCCAAAGCGGCGCAACATGAAATCACCCAGTCCAGAGAGCATCGCGTACAACTTTGCGCGACGTTCAGTCTCCAGCAACAGGGTAATTGCACTACCACTTGTCAGATCCCAGAACGCTCCCAACGCCCAACGCAGGTCGGCTCCAGCGAAGCGCCGGCACATTTCAAGCTGGTTGCGGGTGATGTAGTAGCGACGTAGCGGAGAGTGCCCAGTCAGCACGAGCGGGAATCCAAATACCACACGGGTTGTGGAATTCCCCATCGAATGGGCAAGTATCACCACTCGGTTTTCCATCACCATCAGCCCCTGGCTGCGACAGCGCAGACAAAACTCCAGATCAACTGTATCTATGAAAAGCCGTGTATCAAAAAATCCCACTTGGGGGAAAACCGATACGCGCACCAAGCTGCCCGATGTGATGGTCGTGCGCACCGACCGCCATTGCTCCGTTTCCTTCAAGATTTCGCCGGCGCGATGGTAATCACGCCCTGTCCCACGGTCGCGATGGCTCATGGCCAGGATCGCGACACGGTCTAGCTGCGGCAATGTCGCAGAAGCAGCCAGCAATTGCGCAATAGCTTCCGGAGCTACCTGGCTGTCCTGATCAAAGGTCGCAAGCCATTCGGCTCCAAATTGAATGGCGGCACGGGCGCCCTGATTGAGGGCTTCGGCAATGCCAAGGTTCTCGAGGTTGAGGACCACTGAGCACCCAGCTTGCAACGCCATTGAATGCACAGCTTCGGCGTTGTTTGAACCGTTGTCCACGACCAAGAGCCCGTGCACTTGCTCGCGCAAGGCCTGCAACCGGTCGGCCAGCTTGTCGTCCGGGTTGTAGGTAACGACCACAGCGAACACTGTGCCGCTCATGGAATCGGACATCGATTGCGATGGGATTGACACGCCGAGAACCATTCAAGCAGACACTGTCGCCGTCAGCGTAATGCACTCTCTCTGTGCCGCATCGCTGTGCCCCAGGAATTCCGCCATATCTTCGCGGATCGCTTGGGAACGGATATTGCCCATTTGCGCCGGATCTGCCAGTCGGCTCAAGGAAGCCATCGCCCGCCAGCCGGATTGCGAAGAAGCAACACGAATATCGATGAACCCGGCGTCCTGAAGCAGCCTTTCCAACGCCTTTGGTGCAAACACTTGGAGATGGTGTGGCGGATGAAGTCCCGCCCAACCCGCACCAAAATACGCATGGCCGCGTGCATTGATGTTGGGGGTTTCGATCCAGAAATGCCCCCCTGGTTTGAGCAATTGACGCGCAGCTCGCAAGAGCGTGGATGGCTCGTGCACATGCTCGATGACATGACTGATGGTGACCGCATCGAACTTGCTACCGCTGTTGACCAATTCATCCAGAGGCCCTTCGTGAACATCGAACCCTTTCGCGCGTGCGACTGCCGCCGCTTGTGTGTCGAATTCGGTGCCACAACCCTGCCAGCCCGCGACGCGTGCCCACGCCAGGAAACGGCCGTTTCCGCAGCCAATATCCAGCACTGTGCCGGGCTTGATCGAAACAGGAAGATGCCGCATGGCCGCATCGAAACGCGGCCTCAAAAATGGGCGAAGCCACATCGCGCCTGCAAAGACATCCCTCGGCTTGAACGGCTTGCTGCTGAAGCGCACGCGAATGTATGCGCGCAGGATGGCCTGTTTGAGAGACCCACGCCAATCCGTTCCTGGCTGCTCTGGATCATCGTCCAACTGGCTTTCGTGCGTTCCGTAGTCTTGATACGCTAGATGGATCGTTTGACGATTGGGCCTGGGATCCAAATAGGCTGTGCCGCACTGCTCGCAGCCGTACAGATCCCAACGTCCCGGTGCGTTGAACAAATGATCTGCCAAGCCCTGATGCACGCAATGACGGCGCTCACCTGCGCAGATCGGGCAGGCGCGCAGATGCTCCAGGCCTTCGGATGGCCAATCACGACTCTGGTTGTTCTCTTTACTCATGCTGAGAGGTGGGCAAGACTTGCCTGTTCCGATGAAGTGCTCAATGGAGCAAGGATATGCAGGAGCGCAGACTGCCGGTTGGCCAGCCTGCAACACCGTTCATGTCCCTGGGAGCTCGGGCTCGATGCCATGCGCAGGCCTGGCTCCTCGCCGCAGGTCGAAAGCGCTTCGAAGCGCTGCAAAAAAAATCGCAGCCAACAACGATTGCGTTCCCATCAACAACAGCGCAACGCCGGGGATGATCTGCCGCATGGCGGTCTCGGGATCCAGCGCTCCGAAGCCGGTACGCCCCCATTGCCACGTGAGGCTCGCACACATTGCCAATCCAGCCAGCGTCGCAAGCGCTCCCCCGACCGACAGCCATCCTCCGCCGGCCGCGCGCAGCGCCCATCGTTCCCGCGGGTGCGGCGTATTCAGACGCGCGCAATGCCGAGCAAGTACAGCGCCCATGGCGAACAGCATGGTCTGATAGCCCACCACCATGCCTGCGGCCGCGAACAGTTGGGTATGGATGCCGACCGGCCAGCGGCCCAGGTTGACCGGGTGGAAGTGCGCAAGCAACAGTTGCGTGAGACTCAACAAGGTCAGCACCGCACCCGGATACAGAAACAACCAGCGCGGCGTGAACAGCAGCAGAAATCGGAAATGCCGCCAGCCGTCGCGCCAGGTCCGCAAATGCGGGGGCCGATCTCGGCCGTCCGGAGAAAGAACGGTCGGCACTTCGGCGACACGCAGCCCGCTCAAGGATGCCTTGACGATCATCTCGCTGGCGAACTCCATGCCTTCACAACTTAGCTCAAGTTGTCGGATGGCTTCGCGCTCGAAGCCGCGCAAGCCGCAGTGGAAGTCGCCAATCTTGGACTTGAAGAATAGCCGTCCCATGAAGCTGAGCACCGGGTTGCCCAGGTAGCGATGCAATGGAGGCATTGCACTGGGCAAGATGCCACCGCGGAAGCGGTTCCCCATCACAAGCTGATTTCCCCCGCGCAGTTCGGCGACAAAGGGGGCAAGGGCGCCGAAGTCATAGCTATCGTCGGCATCGCCCATGATGACGTAACGGCCTGCCGCAGCATCGATGCCGGCGATCAGTGCCGCACCATAACCGCGCACCGGCACGTCGACGACGCGCGCGCCGCACGACGCAGCCAGCCTCTGTGACCCATCCGTCGAGCCGTTGTCGGCCACCAGCACTTCACCGTGAATGCCGGCGAGCGCCAGGAAGGCTTTTGCCTTGCCAATGCAAGTCGGCAAAGTGCGCGCCTCGTTGAGGCAAGGCATCAGGATCGTCAATTCGAGCTGTGGCCCAGCCCCGACGACGGTGGGCATGGATGCGGATATAAGGGGCGGCGATACGTCGGAGATTGAGCGCACGACGGCCTCGCTTGCAGAAGCACCCGGCGTATGGTCGCCCTTGCCGCTCGAGCAGTGCTGCAAAAGGTTGGCCTCGATGGCTGGTATCTCTCCCATACCTCCCACCAGCCCAAAACCTGGCGAGGGGCCTGCATTTGACCCGACAGCAGCGTCGTCCGATGACAACCGAACTTGCGTGATCATTTCAGCGCTTCGAGAGTTCAACATGGGCGCGACCCTCGGTGCGCCAGCAGGTCAGCTTCTGCGGCGATTTGATCCAGTCTTCTTCCCTTCCTATGGTGACGACGTCCCCGCCG
Source organism: Variovorax boronicumulans NBRC 103145 (assembly GCF_001591345.1). Taxonomy (GTDB): domain Bacteria; phylum Pseudomonadota; class Gammaproteobacteria; order Burkholderiales; family Burkholderiaceae_C; genus Variovorax; species Variovorax boronicumulans. The sequence continues at coordinate 32,773 of NZ_BCUS01000042.1, forward strand.
CCACGGATCAGGTCGGCGAATCGCACCTGGCCCTCATCGTTGACCCAGGTGACCACGTCGGCATAGTTGCGGCGCCAGATGGCCCCGCTTCGGTAGCTGCCCCCGCCCGACGGGAACAACCAGGGACATGCGTCTTCGACCCGATCGAGCACCAGATCGACAATGACTTTGCGCTCGCGCTCGGTTTCAGTTTGCTTGGGCCCCGGCACCACGCGGCAGGTATAGAGGTAAACCTGATCGCGGGGACCGGATTGAGCCCCCGATCGCTCAACGACATCCGGGTTGCCCTTGTAGCTGATGTAATCGCAGTCCGAGGTGTCGACGCGCAGGCCGAAACGCCGCAGTTGATAGTCGAAAGTCGACGCAGCGGGCGCCACTGGCCGCCCATCCGCTTCGATCGCCCGCACGAGCTTGAGCGTACGCAGCCGTGTGAGGTTGGTCTCGATCACCGCCAAGGCACGCCGACCGACTGGCCCTTCCGGCGTGAGGCCGGTGCTGATGCCCAGGAAAGCCGAACCAGGCGCCAGCGACGGCAGGAGAAACGACTGCGATTGCGAGTCCATTGGAAGATACAGGTACGGCTCAGTTTGCAGACGCTGAGGTATCGTCGCCTGCGCCCATTGTCCGCCCCATGGCTGCCCGCCCCAACGGAATTCAGCTGCCTGCCACAGCAGCACCCCCTGGATGCCGAAGACCACGGCGAGTGCGTAGGCGAGTGCACGCGGCGCGCCGACAAACACGCGATGCAGCCCCGCTGCCAGGAGCACAGCCGCCACGCATGCCATGGGTAGAAAGTAGCGGCTGTTGCCACTGATGGCGATCCAGATCACCCAGCTGATCAGGAACGCCGCAGCCAGACAGGCAAAGGGCTGACGACTTGGTTGCACGGCCGCAGTGGTGCCGCGCCATCGCCGCCACGCGCCAACCGCCAACCCCATCACGACCAGCATCAGCAGGCCAGCATAGCGCGCGTCGGCCGCCATGATTTCGGTGTGAATCAGCCGCCGCGGGCTCAACATGTCGAAGGGCCGCGCAAGCGCTTCGGTCAGAGAGGAGGGTAGAAAGCGCGGGTCGCGCATTGCGTTGAACAATCGTCCCAGCGCTTCGATCGCCGACATGTACGGAGCGGTTTGGTTGCGCATCTCCCCTGTCGTGGCGTCGGGTGGCTGAAAGACATCGTTCAACATCGGGAAGAACGGGTTGCCGAAGGCCTGCTCAAGGCGCCATGCCCATGGCGCGAAGATAGCGAACGCGGCCCCGCCCGCACAGACCGTAAATACCAGCACGGCGCGCACTCGCAACCGAACCGTCGCCACGCAGCCCAGCACGAATGGCAGTGCCGGGATAAGCGCCAGGAACGCGTTCGACAGCTTCAACGCCGCGGCCGCGCCGAGCAACGCGCCAGCCAAAGCGACAAGGCCGAGGCGGCCGCCATTGAAAGCGTTTGCGATCGCGACGTATCCGCCGAGCGCCAACGCACCCGTCGTGATGTCGGTGAATGACGAGCCTATTTCCTGCAGCAGCACAGGATTGAACAACGCAAGCCCAACCGCAGCCCAGGTCACCACGATAGGGGCCGTGCCATCACTGCGGCGGCTGACGGCGCACGCCAGTTCGTAGGTCATCCACAGGATCACGCTGTGCAGGCACGCGAAGGTGATGCCGATGGCGAGCGAGGGCCAGCCCGCATGCACCATCAGGTACAGGGGGAGATGCGCGTAGGGGTTCAGATAGGTCAGTGACCCCACCGGAAAGAAGTCGATCGCAAAGCGATCGTTGAGGGCACTGAAACCAGCGTACAGGTGGTAATGCAGCGCATCCCATGGCACGTCCTTGCCGGCGAAAAGCGTCCACGCGACCGCGAGCAGCGTGCATATGACGTAGACCGCTGGGCGCGTGAGACTGCGGTTCGCATCGGCAAACCTGAGCCGGCGTCCAACGTTGATAGAGAGGTTCATCCGGCTGAATGCAGAGGGATTGTCGAGTGCGGCATCGTCGCCGCACAGCGATCAACGAAAAAGCGGCCCGTCGAAGGGCCGCTTTTCATCAAGGCTAGCTCACCCAGTTCAGGGGCGGCATTCAGCCGGCACGAACTTCACATTGATGGTCGTCGTGCACTTCCACGTCAGTTGAGCGCTGCCGGTGGCGACGGCCGTGGGGGTCAGGACGATGTTGCCGCCTGCGCCCGGAATGAGTGAAGCAACCGTCACTTCGCCCCCAGCTGCAATTGTCACGCCCGACACATATTTGGTGGCACCAGGGAAGCTGTAGCCGTTATTGGTCGCCGTCACAGATTGCAGATCCCCGAACGACGACGCCGTTTCGGCCACTGCCAATTTGGCCGGCGCTGCCATCAGAAGAAGTTCGCTGACCTTGGCGCGGGTCGTGTAATCCTGATAGGCCGGCAGCGCCACCGCAGCCAAGATACCAATGATCGCCACAACGATCATCAATTCGATCAGGGTGAAACCCTTTTGCACATTGCGTGCGATAGAACGACGGTTCATTCATTAACTCCAGGTTGGTTTGTAAAGCCCGGGAACCAGCCCGGAGCGGAGTAACTTCCGCAGCATCCGTGCCACCCAGCTTCCCCACCCTGCAGCCCTCGATCAGGCCGCCTTTGGTCACAAGATGGTTACATGATGTGACACAACTCGCACTCAGATGCCAATTGTGTCGACAAATTTGTCATGCCCGACCGTTTCCGGTCAGAAGGTCAGCACCCCATCCGCCTTGAGCCAGCGGATGTCCCGTTGCGCCAAGCCAGCCACCTCCCGCCCCGCCAGCATCTCGATCTGGCTCATGATTTCTTCGGTCTCTGCGGGCTTGGTGTGGGTGATGTAGATCGGGTATTGCTTGCCCGGATCGATGTGCGCCAGCTCGTGCGCCAGCGCCACCGGCGACAGGTGCAGGCTGCGTTCGGCCAGAGCCTCTTCGCGCGAACTGAAGGCCGTCTCGATGACCAGCATCGCCACGTCGATCGCGTTGATGCGCTCCCAGAAGGGCGGGTTTCGCTCGGTGTCGCCGCTGAAGACCCAGTGGGCGCCGCCTTCGGCCCGACGGATGGCGAAGCCGCAGGCCGGCACGGTGTGGACCGCCGGCAGCACTTCGATCAGCTTGGGAGCGTCGCGGCCCAGCTCGAGGCACTGCCCGACTGCGATCTCGTGAAAGCTCACAAAAGGCGATTCGGGGCTGGGAATGCGTTCGAAATTCGGCCAGATGACGTTGTTGAACACATGCGCCCGCAGCGCGTCGATGGTGGCCGCCAGAGCATGCACGCGCAGGGGCCGGGTGCGGCGGCTGCCGACGGCGTCGAGCATCAGGGGCAGGGCGGCGATGTGGTCGAGGTGCGAGTGGGTGAGCACCACGTCGTCGATGGCGGCCATCTCGTCGAGGGTGAGGTCGCCGACGCCCGTGCCGGCGTCCACGAGCAGGTCCGCATCGACCAGGAACGAGGTGGTGCGGCAGTCCTTGGCGATGGCGCCCGAGCAACCCAGCACGCGAACCTGCATTGTGGAAGACCCCTTGTATGCGTCTGTCGTCATTTGGTGTCGAACCGGGTGGCGCCGTCCCAGTCCGGGTCTTGCGGGCGAAGCGCCATCGAGGCTAAACGCTGGGCGTAGAGCTGGTAAAGGACTTTTTTCGCATCCGCGGCGAGCAGGGGAGCCAGCAAGTTCCGGCCCAGCGCCCAATCCTGGCGGCGGTAGGCGGCGAGCACCTGGCTCCAGCGGTCGAGTTGCTGCCGTGTGTCCTGCGACTCGGCCGCAGCTTCCGGCACGAGCGGGGTGTAGATGGCGACGGCCTGGGCCTTGCCCTTGACGCGCACGCTGTCGAGTTCCTGCCAGACGAACCCGGGCGCCGCCTCCCGGGTGGCGCCGCTGGCCACGATCTCGACCCCGTAGTGTCCGCTCAGGCCCTCCAGCCGGGACGCGAGATTGACCGCGTCGCCGACCACGGTATAGCTGCGGCGCGCGGTCGAGCCCATGTCGCCGACGCTCATGAGGCCGCTGTTCAAACCGATGCCCGCGCTGATCTCGGGGCGGCCGTTGGCGCGGTGCTGGCGGTTGATGTCGTGCACGGCAGCGGCCATGTCGATCGCCGCCTGCACGGCGAGCGCGGCATGGCCGGGCGTGTCGATGGGCGCGCCCCAGAAGGCCATGACGCAGTCGCCCATGTATTTGTCGACGGTGCCGCGGTGCGCGCTGATCACCTCGGTCAGCCGGCTGAAGACGGTGTTCAGGAAGGCCTGCAGCTCGGCCGGCGCCATCTGCTCGGACAGCCGGGTGAAGTCGCGCATGTCGCAGAACATCACGGTCATTTCCTTGCTCTCGGCGCGCATGCTGTAGCGGCCGGGGCGCACAAGCATTTCGTCGACCAGCTGTGGCGGCACGTAGGTGCCGAAGAGCCGCACCAGCCCGCGCCGCGCGCGCGATTCGACGAAGTAGCCCCAGCTCATGTTGAGCGCGAAGGCCAGCGCCACCATGACGAGCGCCGACGCCAGCGGAAGCACGAGGCTGTGGCCGACGTAGAGCCAGGTGTTGAGGCCGACCAGCGCGGCGACCACGCCCGCGCCGAGCAGCACGGCGCGCGATGCGGACAGCAGCGACAGCCCGAACGCGAGCAGCAGCCCCGCCGCCAGGACGGTCAGCACTTCATAACCCGGCGCGTAGTCGGGCACGGCCAGCAGGCGCCGGTCGAGCAAGCCCGAGACGATGTTGGCGTGCACTTCGACGCCCGGGAACGCCGCGCCGACCGGGGTGGCGCGCAGGTCCTGCAGGCCGGGCGCGGTGGCGCCGAGCAGCACGATCTTGCCCTTGAGTTCGCCCGGCGCCAGCCGGCCCTCGAGCACGTCGGCGGCGGCCACGTAGCGGAACGACCCTGCGCGCGGCCCGCCGGGGCCGCGAAACGGCACCTGCAAGCTGGCACTCTGGTCGACCGGGATGCGCAGCGACCCCAGCACCAGCGCCTGCAGGCGCGGAAAGTTGCCGTCGCCGGCCACGAGCGCCGGCCGCACGGGCGGCGAGCCGTTCGCCAGCCGGTACACCGCCAGCGCCAGCGACTCGTAGTGCCCGGGCGACGCATGCTCGCCTTCGTAGCGGGCGATGAGCGGCACGCTGCGGATCACGCCGTCGTCGCTGCCGTCACCGACCAGGGTATTCAGGAACCCCGCGACCGGCGCCGCGCGCCCCAGCACCGGCAGGCTGGCGCCAAAGCCGTTCCAGAGCGTGACGAAGGAAGCATGGGGCGGAAAGGCGTCGGGTGGCAGCACGGGCGTCGCCGGCAGCAGCCCCTTGGCGCTGGGCTGTTCGGTGCGGGTGAAGTAGTAGCCGAGCGCCACGGGCTGGCCACGCAGGGCCTGGGCCAGTGTGGCGTCGTGGTCGAGGGTGGGGGCGAGCTGGTCGATCTCGGCGGCGAGGCCCGGCACGCCGCTCAATGGCCCGGCTGCGATTTCCTTCAGGCGCCCGAGGCCGGAGCTGCGATCGGGCTCGAGAAACATCACGTCGAAACCGAGCACGGCCACGTGCTGGCGGGCCAGCAGTTCCGTCGTGAGGCTGGCGATCTTGTCGCGCGGCCAGGGCCACTGGCCTTCACGCGCCAAACTGGCGTCGTCGACATCGACGATCACGACCCGCGTGTCGGGCGTGCCCGGCATGGTGGCGCGCAGGCGGGCGTCGTAGATCAGGTGATCCAGGTGCTCGATCACGCCCAGCCGCCAAGCGCCGGTGGCATGGAGCAACGCCAGCACCACCGGCAGCAGCGTGATGGCGATGCGCGGCCAGTGCCGCCGCAATGCGCTCATGGCTGGTCAGCCTTGGACAACAAATGCCTGCCGGCGAGAAAACGGGGAGCGGAGCAGGGCGTCCGGGCCGGCTCAGATCCGGACGAACTGCATGCGCGAGGCGCCGCCGAGTTCGAGCACGTCGCCTTCCTGCAGCGCGACGGCTTCGGCGCCCAGCGGGGCGCCGTTGAGCGTGACGCTGCCGACGACGGTGGCCGCCACGTAGCCCTGGCGGCGGCGGGTGACGACGGCCACGGCGACGCCGGGCTTGCCGATGGTGGTGACCACCTTCTGCAGCGGGACGTCCTGGCCTTCGTTGGTGCCCGAGAGCACGCGCAGCACGGGCACGCCCAGCTCGACCAGCGCGCCCGATTCGGTGGGTGCCGACGAGAGCGGCATCGGCGCCGAATACTCGGAGAGCGAGGCCCGCACGGAGCCAGGGCCGGCCATGAGGTTGCTGTGCGAGCGGAAATGGATGCGGCAGCCGCCGACCTCGATGACGTCGTTGTCCTGGAGCGCCTGCTTCTGGACGGCCAGCGCATTGACGTAGGTGCCGTTGGTGCTGTTGAGATCTTCAATTTCGACTTCGCCGCCGCTCATGTGCAGCACGGCATGCTCGCCGCTGACGGCGAGATTGTCGATCACGATGTCGTTGTAGGCGCGCCGGCCCAACGTCGTGCGGTTCTTGGCGAGCGCCACTTGGCCGATGACGACGCCATCGACCGAAATGATCATCTTCGGCATGGCCGATTACTCCCCGTTTGCAAAGATCCAGCACCGTCAGGCGGCGCAAACGGTCCGCCGCCTGGGTTGGCTGCTACATGGCCCCGCGGGTCGCTTCGCTGACGCCCGCCTTGGCCAGAACAACTGAAATGTTATCCCGTCCGCCATTGTCGTTTGAAATTGCAACCAAAAGTGAAGCCATCTCCTTCAGCCCCAGATCACGGCTCAAAAGCGTGAAAAGCTGCGCATCCGGCACCATCTCGCTGAGCCCGTCGGAGCACAGCATGTACAGGTCGCCCGGCCTGGCGCTGTGCTCGTGCATCTCCAGCAACACCTGGGCTTCCACGCCCATGGCCCGCGTCACGAGGTTGCGGGTGGGGGAGTTCAAGGCCTCTTCGGGCGTGATGGCACCCGCGTCGAGCTGCTGCTGGCGCAGCGAATGGTCGCGCGTGAGCTGCTCCAGCTTGTTGTTGCGCAGGCGGTAGCAGCGCGAATCGCCGATGTGGCCGACCACCACGCGCTGGGGGCGGAACGCCGCCAGCACCAGGGTCGTGCCCATGCCCCGCAGTTCTTCGTGGGTGATGCCCGCCTGGAGGATGGCGCCGTTGGCCTCGTCGGTGGCCGCCTGCAGCGCACGCCGGACCACGCGGGCGGGCGCCTGCATGCCGGCCTGAGCGAACCAGCGCCCAAAGCTCGCGTGCATCAGCGAAATGGCCATGGCACTGGCCACCTCGCCGCCCTTGTAACCGCCCATGCCATCGGCCAGCAACGCCAGGCCGAGGGCCGGATCGACATGCACCGCGTCTTCGTTGTGGGCGCGCAGGCGCCCGACATCGGTCAGCGCCGCAAACTCCCAGCTCAGCGCCGGTCGACTGGAGAAAAGGGAAACGCCAACACCTGCCATCGTTTGTCAGCGCTCGCTTTTGAAGGGATCAGTGCGCAGCAGCGCGTGCGCGCCGTTGCAGGAAGCGGCCCAGGGCCACGACGAGCACCGCGCCGGCGATCGCGCCCACGTAGTGCATCCAGGGGTTGGCCGCCAGCGCCTCATGCAGCGACACGTCGCTCACGATGGTCTCGCCGCCGACCCAGCCGATCAGCGCGGCACCCAGCATGACGATGATCGGGAAGCGTTCCATGAGCTTGATCATGAGCGTGCTGCCGAAAATCACCAAGGGGATGCTGATGGCCAGACCCAACACCAGCAGCACCATGCTGCCTTGCGCGGCGGCCGCCACGGCGATCACGTTGTCCAGGCTCATCACCAGGTCGGCCAGCAGGATGGTCCGCACGGCCGCGAACATGCTGCCGTATTCCTTGGACTCGCCGTCGCCTTCGTCTTCCTCGCTGAGCAGCTGCAGGCCGATCCACAGCAGCAGGGCGCCGCCGATGATCTGCAGGTAGGGCAGCGCCAACAGCTTGGCCGCCACCACCGTCAGCACGATGCGCAGCACGACGGCCGCGCCCGAGCCGAACAGCACGGCCTTTTTCTGTTGTGCGGGCGGCAGCGATCGCGCCGCCATGGCGATCACGACGGCGTTGTCGCCCGAGAGGATGATGTTGATCCAGACGATCTTGATCAGACCGATCCAGAAGTCCGTGCTTTGAAGAAGTTCCATGTCTCTGATTCCACTGTGTTGTAGTTAAAAAAGCGCCCGCAACTCAATGCGGGCGCTTTTTCATTTCTGCGTGGTAATGCGAGCGGCGGGAATGCCGCCAGCGGTGCGTGTGCTTTTTACAGCTTGCCCTTGAGCAGCTTGGCCAGCTCCGAGAAGTTGCGCGTCACGGTGAAGCCGCACTCTTCCATGATGGCGAGCTTGGCTTCGGCCGTGTCGGCGCCGCCCGAGATCAGCGCGCCGGCGTGGCCCATGCGCTTGCCGGGAGGGGCGGTGACACCGGCGATGAAGCCGACGACCGGCTTCTTCATGTTGTCCTTGCACCAGCGGGCTGCGTCAGCCTCGTCGGGGCCGCCGATTTCGCCGATCATGATGACGGCGTCGGTGTCCGGATCGTCATTGAAGGCCTTCATCACGTCGATGTGCTTCAGGCCGTTGATCGGGTCGCCGCCGATGCCGACTGCCGACGATTGGCCCAGGCCGATTTCCGTCAGTTGAGCCACGGCTTCGTACGTCAGCGTGCCCGAACGCGAGACCACGCCGATGCGGCCCTTGCGGTGGATGTGGCCGGGCATGATGCCGATCTTGATTTCGTCGGGCGTGATCAGGCCGGGGCAGTTCGGGCCCAGCAGCAAGGTCTTCTTGCCGCCGGCCGCTTCCTTGGCCTTCATCTTGTTGCGCACTTCGAGCATGTCGCGAACCGGGATGCCTTCGGTGATGCAGATCGCCATGTCCAGGTCGGCTTCGACAGCTTCCCAGATGGCGGCCGCGGCACCTGCCGGCGGCACGTAGATCACCGACACGGTGGCGCCGGTCTGCGTGGCGGCTTCCTTCACCGAACCGAAGATCGGGATGTTGAAGATCGACTCGCCGGCCTTCTTCGGGTTCACGCCGGCCACGAAGGCGTTCTTGCCGTTCGCGTATTCCTGGCACTTCTCGGTGTGGAACTGGCCGGTCTTGCCGGTGATGCCTTGCGTGATGACTTTGGTGTCTTTGTTGATGTAGATCGACATGACTTGTTCCTTAGGCCTTCTTGACTGCTGCCACGACCTTCTGGGCCGCGTCCGCCATGGTGTCGGCGCTGATGATCGGCAGGCCCGACTCGGCCAGCAGCTTCTTGCCTTCGACTTCGTTGGTGCCCTTCATGCGCACGACCAGCGGCACTTGCAGGTTCACGGCCTTGCAGGCTGCGATCACGCCGGTGGCGATGGTGTCGCACTTCATGATGCCGCCGAAGATGTTCACGAGGATGGCTTCCACGTTCTTGTTCTTCAGCATGATCTTGAAGGCTTCCGTGACCTTCTCGGGGGTGGCACCGCCGCCCACGTCCAGGAAGTTGGCCGGCTCGCCGCCGAACAGCTTGATGGTGTCCATGGTGGCCATGGCCAGGCCGGCACCGTTCACCAGGCAGCCGATGTTGCCGTCCAGCGAGATGTAGGCGAGGTCGAACTTCGAGGCCTCGACTTCGGCCGCGTCTTCTTCGTCCAGGTCGCGCAGGGCCACGATTTCGGGGTGGCGGAACAGCGCGTTGCTGTCGAAGTTGAACTTGGCGTCCAGGGCGACGACGTTGCCCTTGCTGTCACGGTTGAGCGGGTTGATCTCGACCAGCGAGGCGTCCGTCTCCATGTAGCAGGTGTAGAGCTTCTTCAGGATGTCGACCGTCTGGGCGGTCGAATCGGCCGGCATGCCGATGCCGTCGGCGATTTCCTTGGCTTGCGCGTCGGTCAGGCCGTCCTTGGGGTCGGCGTAGACCGTGATGATCTTCTCGGGGGTGGAATGGGCCACTTCCTCGATGTCCATGCCGCCTTCGCTCGAAGCGATGAACGCCACCTTCTGGGTGGCGCGGTCGGTCACGGCCGAAATGTAGTATTCCTTGTTGATGTCGGCGCCGTCTTCGATGTAGAGGCGACGCACCTTCTGGCCTTCAGGGCCGGTCTGGTGGGTCTTGAGCTGCATGCCGAGGATCTCGCCAGCCAGCTTCTTGACGTCTTCGATCGACTTGGCGACCTTGACGCCACCGCCCTTGCCGCGGCCACCCGCGTGGATCTGGGCCTTGACGACCCAGACCGGGCCTCCAAGCTTCTGGGCGGCCTCGACCGCCTCCTGAACCGTATAGGCCGGGATGCCGCGCGGCACCGGCACGCCGAACTTGGCAAGGATTTCCTTGCCTTGGTACTCGTGAATCTTCATGAGGGATGTCTCTCGGAAGGAGGAGGTTGAGAACGGGAGATCGGGAGTGAGACTGTTGTTTCTGCTCTGTTGTTCGCGGGCGACGGCAGCCTGACGGCTGGGGGCGGCGAACAACCGCGGACTGTATCATGGTGCGCCGCACCAATACTTGATGCGCGGTTGCGGTCAATACGTACTTTCTTCTAGCCACCCTACGCATACTCCGATATGGCCAAGGTTTTCATCGACGGCGAAGCCGGCACCACCGGCCTGCAAATTCGCGAGCGGCTGCAGACGATGCCGCAGATCGAGCTCGTGAGCATCGCGCCCGAGCTGCGCAAGGACGTGGCCGCCAAGCGCGAGCTCATGGCCGGCGTCGACCTCGTGGTGCTGTGCCTGCACGACGACGCGGCACGCGAGTCGGTCGCGCTGATCGACCAGCTCCCGGGCAAAAAGCCCAAGATCATCGACGCCTCGACCGCCCACCGCATCGCGCCGGGCTGGGTCTTCGGCTTCCCCGAACTCGTCGAAGGCCACTGGCAGGCCGTGGCCCAGGCTGACCGCGTCGGCAACCCCGGCTGCTACGCCACCGGCGCGATCGCCATGGTGCGCCCGCTGGTCGATGCGGGCCTGCTGCCGGCCGATTTCCCGGTGTCGCTGCCTTCGGTGAGCGGCTATTCGGGCGGCGGCCGGACCATGATCGAGGACTACGAGGGCGGCAAGGCGCCGCTGTTCGAGACCTACGCGCTGGGCCTGAAGCACAAGCACATCCCCGAAATCATGACCTACACCGGCCTCACGCGCCGCCCGGTCTTCATTCCGTCGGTGGGCAACTTCAAGCAGGGCATGCTGGTGCAGCTGCCGCTGCACCTCGACCTGCTGCCCGGCAAGCCGAAGGCCGGCGACCTGCAGGACGCCCTGGCCGCGCACTACGCCAAGAGCAACACGCCCGAGCAGTTCGTGAAGGTGCTGCCGCCGACCGACGACGGCAAGCTCGACGCGCTGGCGCTCAACGACACCAACCAGCTGGAGATCCGCGTGTTCCCGAACGAGGACCACCGCCACGCCGTGGTGATCGCGCGCCTGGACAACCTGGGCAAGGGCGCCAGCGGCGCCGCGGTGCAGAACCTCAAGCTGATGCTGGCGCTCTGAGCCCCCGCTTCAAGCGCTGACAAGAAGGAAAGGCCGGCCCGCAAGGACCGGCCTTTCTGCTTTCAGTCGACCCGCATCGTGCCCGTGTCGCGGTAGCGCACGTGCCACGAAAAGGCCTCTTCGAGCCGGTGCGGCGTGTGGCCGCCGCAGGTCGCCACAGCACGCGTGTAGTAATCCTGCAGCATCGCGCGGTACGGCTCGGCCGCGCAGTTGGCGATGATCGCCGCCGCCCGCTCGCGCGGCGCCAGCCCGCGCAGGTCGGCCAGGCCCACCTCGGTGACCAGGATGTCGACGTCCTGCGGCGCATGGTCCACGTGCGACACCATCGGCACGATGCTCGACACCGCGCCCTGCTTGGCGACCGACTTGGTCGCGAAGATCGACAGGTAGGCGTTGCGCGCGAAGTCGCCCGAGCCGCCGATGCCGTTCATCATGTGCGTGCCCAGCACGTGGGTCGAATTGACGTTGCCGTAGATGTCGGCCTCCAGCGCCGTGTTCAGCGCGATGATGCCCAGGCGCCGGATGATCTCCGGGTGGTTGCTCACCTCCTGCGGTCGCAGCACCAGCCGGTCCTTGTAGCGCTCCAGGTCGCCGAACACCTGCCGCGCCTTCGCGGGCGACAGCGTGATCGACGAGCCCGAGGCGAAGTCCAGCTTGCCGGCGTCGAACAGGTCGAAGGTCGAGTCCTGCAGCACCTCCGAGTACATCGTGAGGTGCTCGAAGGGCCCCGCACCCAGCCCCGACATCACCGCGTTGGCCACCGTGCCGATGCCCGCCTGCAGCGGCAGCAGCCGCTCGGTGAGCCGGCCCTGCGCCACCTCGCGCTCGAAGAAGGCCACCAGGTGCGCCGCGATGGCCGCGGTCTCGGCATCGGCCGGGAGCACGGTGGAGGTGCTGTCGGCCTTGTCGGTGATGACGATGCCCAGGATCTTCTCGGGCGGGATCTCGATGGCGCTGGTGCCGATGCGGTCGTGCGGCGCCACCAGCGGCATCGGCTCGCGCTGCGGGCGGTGCTTGGGAATGAAGATGTCGTGCAGGCCTTCCAACGCAGTCGATTGCGAGGTGTTGATCTCGACGATCACCTTGTCGGCCAGGATCGCGAAGCTCGCGCTGTTGCCGATCGAGGTGCTCGGCACCAGCGCGCCGGTCTCGGTGATGGCCACGGCCTCGATGATCGCGATGTCGATCGGCGGGATCTGCCGCGTGCGCAGCATCTCGACGGTTTCCGACAGGTGGTGGTCGATGAACATCACCTCGCCGCGGTTGATCGCCTGGCGCAGCACGGTGTCGACCTGGAACGGCATGCGTCGGCTGATGGCGCCGGCCTCGGTCAGCTGGCGGTCCACGTCGCCGCCCAGCGAGGCGCCGGTCATCAGCGTGATCTTCATCGGCGCGCGCGGGCCGCGAGCGCCAGCGGCACGGCCTTGGCGTCGCCGGCGCGCGTGAACCCGCTCATGCCGACCACCATGCCGTCGCGAATCCATTCGGCGGCGGCCTCGGCGGTGGTGATCCTGCTGCGCAGGGCGGGCAGGCGGATGCGGTCTTCGTGCGGCATGGGGGACAAAACGTCTTTCTTTCGTCAGGCAGGGAAAAGAAAAGCCGGCACCGCGCGCGCGGCGGGTGTCAGCGCAGGAAGTAGTCGACCGGCACCAGCGGCGCCGGCGCCGGAGCGCCCACCGACTGGCACAGGTCGATCTCGAGCGTGCGGCACAGGGCCTCGAGCGGCAGGTCGTTCGACTCGGTGCCGAAGGGCTCCTCGATCTCGTCGCCGAGCGCGTCCAGGCCGAAGAAGGTGTAGGCCACGATCAGCACCACCACCGGCGTCATGAACCCGACCGAGTCCACCAGCCCGAAGGGCAGCAGATAACAGTACAGGTACGCCGTGCGGTGCAGCAGCAGCGTGTACGAAAAGGGAATGGGCGTGCTGAGGATGCGCTCGCACGACGCGGCCGCGGCGCTCAGCGCCGACAGCGTGCCGTCGACGCCCGCCGCCAGCGCCGGATCGATGCGCCGCGCACGCAGCGCTTCGCGCAGGTCGGCGCCCATGTGCATCAGCAGCGCATGCGGCCGGTTGGCGACCTGCGTCAGGCCCTGCCATTCCGCTTCGCACAGGAAGGGCCGGGTGTCGGCGGCGGCGTCGGTGCCGCGCAGCTGGTGGCGCAGCGCATGGGCGAAGGCCGCGGCGCGCAAGGTCATGCGCACGCGCAGGTCGTCCAGGCGGCGGACGGTGTCGGCGCCGGCGTTCACCGGCGCATCGCCGTCGATGAGGCTCTGGCACTGACGCGCCAGGTTGCGCGAACGCAGGATCACCTCGCCCCAGAGCTTGCGCGCCTCCCAGAAGCGGTCGTAGGCCGCGGTGTTGCGAAAGCCCAGGAAGATCGCCAGCGGCAGGCCGAGCAGCGCGAAGGGCACGGTGCCGAGCGGGATCTTGATCGAGCCGAAGCGCCCGTGCAGCACCGTGACGACGATGGCCACGATCACGTTGAGCGTCAGCGCCGCAGCGATGCGCGGCAGGACGGAGCCCCGCCAGGACAGAAACAGCTTGAGCCCGGACGGGCGTTTCCGGACGATCATGAAAGCGGGGGGCAGGGGAGACAGGCAGGCATGGAGGCCGCGCACACCGCAAGGCCCGCGCGGGCGCTGATTGTCGCCGAGGCGTCAGCGCGAGGGCGGCGGGCCACCCCAAGACCGACGAAGACGGTCGGGCTCAGCGCACGAGCCACAGCCCCACGCCCAGCAGGACGGCCTGCGCGGCCAGCGCGATGTAGAAGAGCTTGCGCGAGGGCGTCGCCATCTCCTGCAGCACCTCGTGGATGCGGCGCGTGAGCAGGGCGCGCAGGGCCGGGTCTTCGCCCGTCGCCGGTGTCGTCGCACCGTGCGCGGCACGTTCCTGCTGCCACTCGGCCAGCATGTCGCTCAGGGGCAGGCGGCCCAGCACGAAGCCGACCACCGCGCGCACGGCCCGGCCTTCGCCGAGCACCGGTGCGAGCTGCTGGCACAGGGCGTCGGGCGACAGCCAGTCGGCCACGCGCTGCAGGCCGCCGTGGGTGCGCGGCATGGCTTCGATGCGGCCCG
>NZ_BCUS01000043.1 GCF_001591345.1 Variovorax boronicumulans NBRC 103145
CCGGGATGTTCGCCTGCAGCGCCATCGGCTTCACGCCGGCGAGCACCGGCGGCTTCAGCGAGGCCGACACGTTGGGCTGGCCCACGAGCGCATCGAGTGCGTGCTGCTGCAGCGCGATCTGCTCGTTGAGCGCTTCGATCTGCTGGCGGGCTTCAGGCAGGCCGCCTTCGCTCTGGCGCAGTTCGAGGCGGGTGTCGAGGCCGGCCGAGACGCGGTCGCGCACCAGCTTGAAGGTCTCGTCGCGCTGGGCCAGCGTGCGCTTGGCCACTTCGACCTGTTCGTTCAGGCGCGCCCACTGGAAGTAGCTGCGCGCCACGTTGCTCGCGAGCAGCACGCGCGCGGCATCGGCGTCGGCCGCTGCCGCGTTGGCCGCGCCGAGGGCGGTGTCGAGCGCGCTGCGGTTCTTGCCGAAGAAGTCGAGCTCCCAGCTCGCGCCCAGCTGCAGCAGGCCGATGTTCTGCGTCGAGCCGCCCAGCGGCGCCGGGTAGATGTAGTTGCTGTTGAACTTCTGGCGGTTCAGGTTGAGGTCGGCGCCGACCTTGGGCAGCAGCGCCGCACCGGCGATGTCCGCCGAGGCCTGCGCACGCACGAGGCGCGCACGCGCGACCTGCAGGTTCGGGTTGCCGGCCACGGCCTGGTCGACCAGCGCATTGAGCTGGCTGTCGCCGAAGGCCTGCCACCACTGGCTGTCCAGGCTGGGCACGGACGCGCGCGCGGGGTCGGCCGCGATGCCGAGCGTGGTCGCATCGCGCAGCGTGGCGTGCGAGCCGATGCCGGCCATGTCGGCGCAACCGGCGAGCGTGACCACCGCCAGCGCGGCGGCCACGACAGGCGTGCGGCGCAGCGCGCGCACGGCGAAAGACTCAGTCATTCTTCTCTCCACGGGCCGCGAGGCCCTGTGCGTTGTCGAGGATGCGGCGCAAGTAGTCCTTGAGCTGCTCCCATTCTTCGAGGCTGAAACCGGCCAGGTACTCGTTCTGCACCCGGCTCAGCACATAGGGCACTTCCTTCGCGGCCGCACGGCCTTCGTCGGTGAGTTCGATGTTGACCACGCGGCGGTCTTCGAGCGAGCGCACGCGCCGGCACAGGCCCTTGGCCTCGAGGCGGTCGAGCAGGCGCGTCATGGCGCCGGTGTCGAGTTCGCAGGCGCGGGCCAGTTCGGCCACGGTGGTGGCGGCGCCGACGTGCAGCTTGTACAGCGGCACCCACTGCGGGTAGGTGGGGCTGCCGGGCTCGCACATGCGCGTGCCGACGGTCTGGCCGACGGACGTGACGATGCGGCGCATCAGGTAGCCGATGCTCTCTTCGGCGCGGTAGTCCTCGGCGCGATAGAAGGCGACCGGCGGGCGCACGGCCTCGTCGGGCGTCGGAGGGACCGGGGAAATGGGGGCATCGCTCATGGCCGAAATATTAGTTGTCATGGCAATTACTGTCAAGGCGACCTTTGTGGGGGCAAGGGCTCGGTAGAATTCGCGCCCATGGCTTCTTCCCCTCCGTCGTCCTCCGCAGCCAAGGGTTCGCCCCGCTCGCTGTCGGGGTTGCGCCCCTTCCTTCGCCCCTACCGCGTGCAGATCGTGCTGGCGGGGGTCTTCCTGGTGATGGCGGCGGTCACGACGCTGGCTTTCCCTATCGCCCTGCGCAGCCTGATTGACGGCGGCCTGGTCAGCGCCGACAAGGGCGCCCAGACCATGGCACTGCGCGAGCACTTCGGCGCCCTCTTCGCGGTGGCCGTGGCGCTGGGCCTGTTTTCGGCCGCGCGCTTCTATACGGTGAGCTGGCTCGGCGAGCGCGTCACGGCCGACCTGCGCAACGCGGTCTACGGCCATGTGCTGCAGCAGAGCCCGGCCTTCTTCGAGACCACGCAGACCGGCGAGGTGCTGTCGCGCCTCACGGCCGACACCACGCTGGTGCAGACGGTGGTCGGCTCGTCGCTGAGCATGGGCCTGCGCAACGCCGTCATGGGCGTGGGCGCGCTGGCGGTGCTGGTCTGGACCAACCCTTATGTGATGGTGCAGGTGCTGGGCATCCTGGTGCTGGTGGTGCTGCCGAGCATGTGGTTCGGCCGCCGCGTGCGCAAGCTGTCGCGCGCCAGCCAGGACCGCGTGGCCGACTCGAGCGCCATCGCGGCCGAGGTGCTGAACGCCATTCCGGTGGTGCAGAGCTACACGGCCGAAGGCCGCGAGGCCGACCGCTTCAAGGGCTCGACCGAGAACGCCTTCCATACCGCCGTGCGCCGCACGCGCGCGCGCTCGGTGCTCGTGGCCTTCATCATCATTGCCACCTCGGCCGCCCTGCTCTGGGGCCTGTACGAAGGCACGCAGGCCGTGCTGCGCGGCGACATCACGGCCGGCCACCTGGGCCAGACCGTGGTCTACGTGGCGATCCTGGCGAGCGCCACCGCGGTGCTCGGCGAGGTGTACGGCGACCTGCTGCGCGCCGCCGGTGCCACCGAGCGCCTGATGGAACTGCTGCACGCGCCGACGGCCATCGCCTCGCCCGCACGGCCGGCAGTCGCGCCGGTTCCCGCTGCGGGCAGCGCGATCCGCTTCGACGCCATCACCTTCCACTACCCCTCGCGGCCGGGCACGCCGGCGCTGCGCGATTTCAGCCTGGACATCGCGCCTGGCGAAACCGTGGCGCTGGTGGGATCGAGCGGCGCGGGCAAGAGCACGGTGTTCCAGCTGCTGCTGCGCTACTACGACCCGCAGTCGGGCCGCATCGTGCTCGACGGTGCGTCGCTGGACGCGCTTGCGCTGCACGACCTGCGCACCCGCATCGGCCTCGTGCCGCAGGACGCGGTGATCTTCTCGGCCAGCGCCTTGGAGAACATCCGCTACGGCCGGCCCGAGGCCAGCGCCGACGAGGTGCACGCCGCGGCGCGCGCCGCCTTCGCACACGACTTCCTGCAGGCCTTGCCCGAGGGCTACGACACCTTCCTGGGCGAACGCGGCGTGCGGTTGTCGGGCGGCCAGCGCCAGCGCATCGCCATCGCGCGGGCCATTTTGAAGAACCCGCCGCTGCTGCTGCTGGACGAAGCCACCAGCGCGCTCGACGCCGAGAGCGAGCGCATGGTGCAGGCCGCGCTCGAATCGGCGATGGAAAACCGCACCACGCTCGTGATCGCCCACCGCCTGGCGACCGTGCAGAAGGCCGACCGCATCATCGTGCTGGACCACGGCGGCATCGTCGAACAGGGAACGCACGCGGCGCTGGTGGCGCAAGGCGGCGTGTACGCGCGGCTGGCCGCGCTGCAGTTCACGGCCTGAGCGGGCCGGGCCGGACTGGCTCGTCGTCGAGCCGGCCGGTTACTGCAGGGTTTCTTTCAGCGCCGCCGGAATCGGCAGCGCCATCACCGGAATGCCTTCATCGAGCAGCGCCTCGGTCTGCTCCGGTGTGGCCTGGCCGCGGATGCCGCGCTCGGCGGTTTCGCCGTAATGCATCTTGCGCGCCTCGTCGGCAAAGCGGTCGCCGACGTCTTCGGTCTTGGCCAGCACTTCGCGCACGGCGCGCATCCAGCGGGCTTCGGGCGAAGTCGAGGATGCGGATACTTGCGTGGAAGGCGTTGCGGGTGCCGCCGGCGCGCGGGCCGCGTCGCCGCGCCCTTCTTCCTTCGGCGCCTTGGCGTTGCTCAGGTTCAGGCGGGGCGCGCTCAGCAGCTTGACGATGGCGGTGTCGCCACAGACCGGGCACTCGACGAGGCCGCTGGCGAGCTGGCTGTCGAACGCTTCATTGGACGCAAACCAGCCCTCGAAGCCGTGGCCGTGCGTGCAGCGGAGATCGAGGACCTTCATGCGCGGATTATCCCGCGCCGCCTTGCGAGGCTGCGGCCTGCCAATCCAGTGCCCATGCGCCCGACAGGACGTTCTGCAGCCACAGGGCGCAGGTGAGCGTCTTCGCGTCGGTCACGGTGCCGTCGCGGCACCAGCCGATGAGCTCCTGCGGCGTGGCGGTGAACACGTCGAGAAACTCGCCGTGGTCGAGCTGGCGCTCGCCCAGCGAGAGGCCGCGTGCGAAGTAGATGTGGATGATCTCGGTCGAGTACGCCACCGCCAGGTGCGTGGCGCCGGCATGCGCCCATTCGCGCGCGGAGTAGCCGGTTTCCTCGAGCAGTTCGCGCTGGCCGCACAGCAGCGGATCTTCGCCAGCGTCGAGCTTGCCCGCGGGAAACTCCACGATCACGCGGTCCACCGGGTAGCGGAACTGGCGCTCCAGCACCACGCGACCGTCGTCGAGCAGCGGAATCACCACCACCGCACCGGGGTGCACCACGTACTCGCGCGTGGCGTTGTGGCCGTCGGGCAGGCGGATGGTGTCGCGCTTGGCGTGCAGGAACTTGCCCTTGAAGAGCTCTTCGCTGCTGACGAGCGCTTCCTTCAGATGCGAATCGGGGGCGGGAGAAGTCATGTCGGTCAGTGCCTGTGCTTCATCAGGTAGCGCCAGGTGAACCCCGGGAAGGCCAGCACGACGAACAGCGAGGCCGTCACCGCGTAGAACTCCCAGCCCTGCGCAGCGATCTGCCCTGCCCTGCGCTCGAACAGCAGGCCGATGCCGCCGGCGATGAAGTACAGCACCACCAGTTCGCCGAAGCGGATGGCGAGCGACTTGTGCGCGGTCGACAGCGGCACCGCCCCGAACAGGCGCTCATTCAGGAACGGCAGGTTGGCGGCCACCAGGGCCACCAGCAGCACCACCCAGACCGACGCGGTTTGCGACACCGTCTGCGGGCCGCGTCAGTGGGCCAGCGTGGCCGCGATGGCGTCGTAGCACAGCGTCATCAGACCGCCGGGCAGCACGCCAAGAATCAGGATCAGTGCGCCGTTGATCGTGAGCACGGTGCGCACGTCGAACGAGGCCGACACGGTGGTCGCCGTGACGGGCGCGTCGAAGTACATGACCTTGACCACGCGCAGGTAGTAGAACGCGCCGATCAGCGAGGTGATCACGGCGAACACGGCCAGGCCGATGTAGATGGCGGCGCCCGAGGCGATCAGCGCCTGCAGCACGGCCAGCTTGGCGTAGAAGCCAACGAGTGGCGGCAGGCCGGCCAGCGAGAACATCGCGATGGCCATCACGCCGGCGTACAGCGGGCTGCGCTGGTTGAGGCCGGCCAGGTCGGTGATCTCTTCGCTTTCGAAGCCTTCGCGCGCCAGCAGCAGGATGATGCCGAAGCTCGCCAGCGTGGTCAGCACGTAGGTCACGACGTAGAACATCGCGGCGCTGTAGGCGGCCTGCGCGTTCTGCGTGCCCTGCAGGTCGGAACCCGCCACCAGGCCCAGCAGCATGAAGCCCATCTGCGCGATGGTCGAGTAGGCCAGCATGCGCTTGAGGTTGCTCTGCGCAATGGCGGCCAGGTTGCCGATCACCAGCGACGCCACCGCCAGCACGGCGAGCATCTGCTGCCAGTCGATGGCCAGCGGCTGCAGGCCGTCGACCAGGAGGCGGATGATGATGCCGAAGGCAGCCAGCTCGGGCGCGGCGCCGATCAGCAACGTGATCGCCGTCGGCGCGCCCTGGTAGACGTCGGGCACCCACATGTGGAACGGTGCGGCACCGACCTTGAACGCCAGGCCGGCCACGATGAAGACCAGGCCGAACACCAGCACCTGGTGGTTCACCTTGCCGGTCGAGATCGCCTTGAACACTTCGTTCAGGTCGAGCGAGCCGGTGGCGCCGTACATCATCGACAGGCCGTACAGCAGGAAGCCGCTGGCCATGGCGCCGAGCACGAAGTACTTCATGGCGGCTTCGCTGGCCACCGCGTTGTCGCGGCGCAGCGCCACGAGCGCGTAGCTCGAGAGCGTGAGCAGTTCCAGGCCGAGGTAGATCAGCAGGAAGTTGCTGCCGCCGATCATCACGAACATGCCCAGCAACGCCAGCATGCTGATCGTGAACATCTCGCCGCCACGCAGCATCTCGCGGTCGGCCGCGTAGGGACGGCCGTAGACCAGCGTCACCATCAGGGCCAGCGAGGCGAAGCACTTGAGCCAGTTGCCCATCGTGTCGCTCACCACCATGCCGCCGAAGCCGTAGGAGGTCTTGCCACCGACAGCGGCCAGGCCGGTCAGCACGGCCACCGCCGCCAGCGTGAGCAGCGTCAGGATGTAGGTGCGGGTGCGGCGCGGGCTCGTGTCCGACAGGTCGACCAGCGCAATGATGCAGGCCATGACCAGCAACACGATTTCGGGGTAGATCGTCACCCAGCTGAGTTTGTCAATCATCTCGTTCTCTTCTTCAGCGTGGCATCAGACGGGCAGCTTCGAAATCGCCACGTGGCGCAGAAGCTCGACGACGGAGGCATCCATCGCGTCGGTGAAAGGCTTCGGATACAGGCCCATCCACAGCACGGCGATCGCCAGCAGCGAGAGCATCAGGAATTCGCGGGCGTTGATGTCCTTCAGTTCCTTGACGTGGTCGTTGCCGACCGGGCCCAGGTACACGCGCTTGTACATCCACAGGGTGTAGGCAGCGCCGAAGATCAGTGCGGTGGCAGCGCCCAGGCCGACCCAGAAGTTGGCCTTGACGGCGCCCAGGATCACCATCCATTCGCCCACGAAACCGGCGGTGCCCGGCAGGCCGCAGTTGGCCATGGCGAACAGCAGCGCGAACGCGGCGAACTTGGGCATGGTGTTGACCACGCCGCCGTAGTCGGCGATCTGGCGCGAGTGCACGCGGTCGTACAGCACGCCGATGCCCAGGAACATGGCGCCCGACACGAAGCCGTGGGCAATCATCTGCACGATACCGCCGGACACGCCGAGCTCGTTGAAGATGAAGAAGCCCAGCGTCACGAAGCCCATGTGGGCCACCGACGAGTACGCCACCAGCTTCTTCATGTCCTGCTGCACCAGCGCCACCAGGCCCACGTAGATCACGGCGATGAGCGACAGCGCGATCATGAGCCACGCCCACTCGTGCGAAGCGTCAGGCGCGATGGGCATCGAGAAGCGCAGGAAACCGTAGGCACCCAGCTTCAGCATGATCGCGGCCAGCACGGCCGAACCGCCCGTGGGGGCCTCGACGTGCACGTCGGGCAGCCAGGTGTGGACCGGCCACATCGGCACCTTGACGGCGAAGGCCGCGAAGAAGGCAAAGAACAGGAAGGTCTGCGCGGTCGAACCCAGCGGCAGCTTGTGCCAGCTCAGGATGTCGAAGCTGCCGCCCGACTTGTTGTACAGGAAGATCAGCGCGACCAGCATGAGCAGCGAGCCGAGCAGCGTGTACAGGAAGAACTTGAACGCCGCGTAGATCTTGTTCGGGCCGCCCCAGATGCCGATGATCAGGTACATCGGGATCAGCGTGGCTTCGAAGAACACGTAGAACAGGATGCCGTCGAGCGCCGAGAACACGCCGATCATGAAACCCGACAGGATCAGGAACGCGCCCATGTACTGGTTCACGCGCTCGGTGATCACTTCCCAGGCCGAGATCACGACCACGACCGTGATGAACGAGGTCAGCAGCACCAGCCACAGCGACATGCCGTCGATGCCCAGGTGGTAGTTGACGTTGAAGCGCGAGATCCAGCTCGTCTTCTCGACGAACTGCATCGCGGCGGTTCCGTTCTGGAAGCGCGTGAACAGCGGCACCGTGACCAGGAAGCTCACGATGGCACCGACGAGCGCGACCCAGCGCACGCCCTTGGCGTGCTCGTCGCGGCCAAACGCCAGCAGCACGGCGCCGAATGCGATCGGCACCCAGATGGCAAGGCTCAACAAACCCATTTTTCTTTTTCTCCAGCGTTCGGGCTCAACGTTTGAACCAGACGAAGTACGTCATCAGGATGAAGATGCCCAGCAGCATCGCGAAGGCGTAGTGGTAGATGAAGCCCGACTGCAGCCAGCGCACGACGCCGGCCACGCGACCCACCACCTTCCAGGAACCGTTGACGAGCGCGCCGTCGATCAGCGCCTGGTCGCCGCCCTTCCACAGGCCCGTGCCGAGCAGGCGCGCACCGCGGGCGAGGATGTTCTCGTTGATCCAGTCGAGGTAGTACTTGTTCTCGAGCAGGTTGTAGATCGGGCTGAAGGCGCGCTTGATGGCGGCCGGCAGCGCCGGGTTCATCATGTACATGTAGTACGACAGCGCCACGCCGGCCAGTGCCAGCCAGAACGGTGCGGTCTGCAGACCGTGGATCGCCATGGCGACCGGGCCGTGGAAGGCTTCCTTCAGCTCGCCCATCGCGTGGTGCTTGGCACCGTCGACGAAGATCGCGTCCTTGAAGAAGCTGCCGAACAGCATCGGGTCGATGGTCATGAAGCCGATCACCACCGAGGGGATCGCCAGCAGCACCAGCGGCAGCCAGACCACCATCGGCGATTCGTGCGGCTTGTGGGCGTCGTGGCCATGGCCATGGTCGTCGTGTCCGTGCGCGTCGTGCGCATGGTCGTCATGGTGCGCGTCGGGGTTCTGGTCGTAGCGTTCCTTGCCGTGGAAGACCAGGAAGTACATGCGGAACGAGTAGAACGCCGTCACGAACACGCCGGCCAGCACCGCGTAGTAGGCGAACTGCGCGCCCCACAGGTGGCTTTCGTGCACGGCCTCGATGATGCTGTCCTTCGAGTAGAAGCCCGAGAACAGCGGCGTGCCGATCAGCGCGAGCGAACCCAGCAGCGAGGTGATCCAGGTGATGGGCATGTACTTGCGCACGCCGCCCATCCAGCGGATGTCCTGGTTGTGGTGCATGCCGATGATCACCGAGCCCGCGCCGAGGAACAGCAGCGCCTTGAAGAACGCGTGCGTCATCAGGTGGAACACCGCGACCGAGTAGGCCGAGGCACCGAGCGCCACCGTCATGTAGCCCAGCTGCGAGAGCGTCGAGTACGCGACCACGCGCTTGATGTCGTTCTGGATGATGCCCAGGAAGCCCATGAACAGCGCGGTGATGGCGCCGATCACGAGGATGAAGCTCAGGGCCGTGTCGCTCAGCTCGAACAGCGGCGACATGCGCGCCACCATGAAGATGCCGGCCGTCACCATGGTCGCCGCGTGGATCAGCGCCGAGATGGGGGTCGGGCCTTCCATCGAGTCGGGCAGCCACACATGCAGCGGGAACTGGGCGCTCTTGCCCATCGCGCCGATGAACAGGCAGATGCAGATCACCGTGATGAGCATCCACTCGGTGCCCGGGAAGGTGATGCCGGCCAGCGTGTGCGCCTTGGCGAAGGCTTCGCCGTAGTTCAGCGTGCCGGCGTAGGCGGCGATCAGGCCGATGCCCAGGATGAAGCCGAAGTCACCCACGCGGTTGACCAGGAAGGCCTTCATGTTCGCGAAGATGGCCGTGGGCTTGTTGAACCAGAAGCCGATCAGCAGGTACGACACCAGGCCCACCGCCTCCCAGCCGAAGAACAGCTGGAGCATGTTGTTGCTCATGACGAGCATCAGCATCGAGAAGGTGAAGAGCGAGATGTACGAGAAGAAGCGGTTGTAGCCGTCGTCTTCTTCCATGTAGCCGATGGTGTAGATGTGGACCATCAGCGACACGAAGGTCACGACGCACATCATCATGGCCGTGAGGCCGTCGACCAGGAAGCCGACTTCCATCTTCAGGCCGCCGACCATCATCCATTCGTAGATGGTCTGGTTGAAGCGGGCGCCGTCGACGATGACCGACTTCAGCGTCATCGCCGAGATCACGAAGGCGACGAACACGCCCAGGATGGTCAGCGAATGCGTGACCTTGCGGCCGATGTGGTTGCCGCCGAACTTCGTGCCGAACAGGCCGGCAAGTGCGGCGCCGACCAGGGGTGCCAGCGGCACGGCCAGCAAGGTGGATGCGGAAAGGGTTGCGCTCATACTGCTGTCAACCCTTGAGCGAGTTGAGTTCGTCGACGTTGATGTTGGACTTGTTGCGGAACAACAGGACCAGCAGCGCCAGGCCGATGGCCGATTCGGCCGCCGCCACCGTCAGGATGAAGAACACGAAGATCTGGCCGTGCATGTCGCCCAGGTAGTGCGAGAAGGCCACGAAGTTCATGTTGACCGCCAGCAGCATCAGTTCGATGGCCATCAGCAGCACGATCAGGTTCTTGCGGTTCAGGAAGATGCCGATCACCGACAGCGCGAAGAGCATCGCGCCGAGCGAGAGAAAGTGTCCGAGCGTGAGCGTCATGCCTTGTTTTCCTTTGCAGCGGCATCCGCTGCCGGGGCCTCAACCACCGGCTCGGCCGCACGCGTGACGGGCATCTGCACGATGCGCACGCGGTCGCGCGCCTTCACGCGCACCTGGTCCGACGGGTTGACGTACTTGCTGTCCTTGCGGGTGCGCAGCGTCAGTGCAATGGCGGCAATGATGGCCACCAGCAGGATGACCGCGGCGATTTCCAGCGGATAGAGGTATTCGGAGTACA
Source organism: Variovorax boronicumulans NBRC 103145 (assembly GCF_001591345.1). Taxonomy (GTDB): domain Bacteria; phylum Pseudomonadota; class Gammaproteobacteria; order Burkholderiales; family Burkholderiaceae_C; genus Variovorax; species Variovorax boronicumulans. The sequence goes on from NZ_BCUS01000043.1 coordinate 10,347, forward strand.
GCAGCTTGCCCAGCTCGAGCGTGTTCGAGCTGTTGGGCGAGGTCGTCGCCATGGCGCGCGGGCCTTCGCCCAGGCGGAAGCCGCCCATGAGCACGGCGGCCATTTCAAGCGCGATGAGCGCGCCGATGCCGGCCGCCAGCGGGAAGTGCTTCCAGAAGCCCTCCCGCAGGCCGTCGACGTCGATGTCCAGCATCATCACGACGAACAGGAAGAGCACCATCACGGCGCCGACGTACACCAGCACGAGCGAGATCGCCAGGAACTCGGCGCGCAGCAGCAGCCAGATGGCCGAGGCCTGGAAGAAAGCCAGCACCAGGTACAGCGCGGCGTACACGGGGTTGCGGGAGGTGATGACGCGGAAGGCTGCAAACAGCAGCACCGCGGCAAACAGATAGAACAGACCGGTCTTGACGTCCATTGGAATTCGATTGGTACGGGTTTCGAGCGGAGCCGGCTCAGCGGTACTTGGCGTCGGCCGCCTTGTTCGCCGCGATTTCTTTTTCGTAGCGGTCGCCCACGGCCAGCAGCATGTCCTTGGTGAAGTACAGGTCGCCGCGCTTTTCGCCGTGGTATTCGAAGATGTGCGTCTCGACGATCGAGTCGACCGGGCAGCTCTCTTCGCAGAAGCCGCAGAAGATGCACTTGGTCAGGTCGATGTCGTAGCGCGTGGTGCGGCGCGAGCCGTCGTCACGCACGTCGGATTCGATGGTGATCGCCAGCGCGGGGCACACGGCCTCGCACAGCTTGCAGGCGATGCAGCGCTCTTCGCCGTTCTCGTAGCGGCGCAGCGCGTGCAGGCCGCGAAAGCGCGGCGACAGCGGCGTCTTCTCTTCGGGGAACTGGACGGTGATCTTGCGCGCGAAGGCGTACTTGCCCGTGATGGCCAGGCCCTTGAACAGTTCGAACAGCATGAAGCTGCCCAGGAAGTCCTTGAGCGAGAACGGTGCGGAGGCCAGCTTGGAGGTGCGCCCGAGCCCTCCGGCGGTGTGTGAAGCAGTCATGATGTCGTCGCTTCCTGCTTATTTCCAGATGTTGAACGGCGTCTGCATCCAGCCACCGACCACGACCAGCCACACCAGGGTGACGGGAATGAAGATCTTCCAGCCCAGACGCATGATCTGGTCGTAGCGGAAGCGCGGGAACGTCGAGCGCACCCACAGGAACATGGTGACCACGCAGAAGGTCTTCAGGCCCAGCCAGATCCAGCCCGGAATGAAGCTCAGGAACTCGAACGGCGGCAGCCATCCACCGAGGAACAGCACCACGGTCAGGATCGAGACGAGCCACATGTTGGCGTACTCGGCCAGGAAGAACATCGCGAAGCTCATGCCCGAGTACTCGATCATGTGGCCGGCCACGATTTCGGATTCGCCTTCCACCACGTCGAACGGGTGGCGGTTGGTTTCGGCGAGACCCGAGATGAAGTACACGACGAAGATCGGCAGCAGCGGCAGCCAGTTCCACGAGAGGAAGCCCAGCCCCAAGTCATGGAACATGCCCTTGCCCTGCACCGTCACGATGTCGGACATGTTCAGGCTGCCCGTGACCATCAGCACCACGACGAAGCAGAAGCCCATCGCGATTTCGTAGCTCACCATCTGTGCCGAGGCGCGCAGTGCGCCCAGGAAGGCGTACTTCGAGTTCGACGCCCAGCCGGCGATGATCACGCCGTACACCTCGAGCGAGGTGATGGCCATCACGAACAGCAGGCCGGCGTTGATGTTGGCCAGCGCCACGTCGGGACCGAAGGGAATCACGGCCCATGCGGCCAGCGCCGGCATGATGGTCATGATCGGGCCGAGCAGGAACAGGCCCTTGTTGGCGACCGTCGGAAGGATGATTTCCTTGGTCATCAGCTTGAGCGCGTCGGCGATCGGCTGCAACAGGCCCAGCGGCCCGATGCGGTTCGGTCCCACGCGGATCTGCGTGAAACCGATGGCCTTGCGTTCCCACAGCGTGAGGTACGCCACGGCCAGCATCAGCGGGATCACGACGACGATGATCTTGATCAGCGTCCAGACCACGGGCCAGACGACGGACGTCCACCAGCCTGCGGCGACCAGCCCCTGGCCGAAGCCATGAATTGCGTCGATCATGCCAGGGCCTCCTCGGCACGAGCGGGTGCGGCCTGTGCGCTGTTGCGCGCGTCGGCGGTCAGCTGCAGCGACGGTGCGCGGCGCACGATCGAGTCGAGCTGGTAGATGCTCGCGACCACGGGCGCAGCCACGGCGCCGCTGGCCGCGACGGCCTTGGCAGAGGTGGCGTTGCTCAGCGCATTCGCCGGCACGGTGCCCTTGTCACCGACGGTGGCCAGCACCTCGGCGGTCGATTCGAAGGCGAAGCCCGGCAGGCCGAGCAGGTTCGCCAGCACGCGCAGCACCTTCCACGCCGGACGCGTTTCGCCTTGCGGCTTCACGACGGCATGGAAACCCTGCAGGCGGCCTTCGGCATTGACGAAGGTGCCGGGCGTTTCGGTGAACGGGGCGATGGGCAGCAGCACGTCGCTGAACTCGAGGTTGGCCTTGAATGGGCTCAGCGTGACCACCATCTGCGCATTGCCGATGACATCGGCGGCGGCAGCACCGGCGGCCGAGTCGAACACCGGCTCGGTGTTCAGCAGCAGCACGGCCTTGAGGCCGGAGCTGGCAGCGAGCATGCGGCCGGCATCGAGGCCGCCGTTCTGCGGGAAGGCGCCGACGAGCTGTGCGCCCACGGTGTTGCCCGCTTCGGTCAGGTAGCCGACGGTGGCGCCGGTTTGTGCGCCGATCCAGTTCGCCAGGGCCAGCAGGCTGCTGGCTTGCGCGTGGTGCGCGGCGGCATTGCCGAGCAGGATGGCCTTGCGCTCGCCGCTCAGCAGCGAGGCTGCGATGGCTTGCGCGGTAGCGTCAGGTGCGTTCTTCGGTGCCAGCGGCGCGGTAGCGCCGTTGGTCTGGCCGATGGCCGCAGCCACGGCGGCCAGCGCCTCGACCCACTGGTCGGCCTCGACGATCGACGCTTGCGCCACGTCGATGGCCCAGGCACCGCGGTCGGCCATGAGGCTGGACGAGGTGATCACCGACAGCGCGGCGCCCTTGCGCACGGCCTGGCGGATGCGCTGTGCGAACAGCGGGTGTTCCTTGCGCAGGTTCGAACCGACGACCAGCGCGCGCTGCACTTGCGTGAGCGATGCGATCGAGGTGCCGAGCCAGCGCACGCCTTCGAAGGCCGAGAACTCGGCGTTGCGCAGGCGGTAGTCGATGTTGTCGCTGCCCAGTTCACGCGTAAGCATGGCGGCGAGCTGCAGCTCTTCGAGCGTGCTGTGCGGGCTGACCAGCGTGCCGATGCTTTGCGCACCGTGGTCGGTCTTGATCTGCTTGAGGCCGTTGGCAACGTACTCGAGCGCCGTCTGCCAGTCGACCTGCTGCCATTGGCCGCCCTGCTTCAGCATGGGCTGCGTCAGGCGTTCCGTGCCGTTGAGCGCTTCGTACGAGAAGCGGTCGCGGTCGGCGATCCAGCATTCGTTGACGTCTTCGTTCTCCAGCGGCACCACGCGCATCACGCGGTTGTTCTTGACCTGGACGATCAGGTTGGCACCGGTGGAATCGTGCGGGCTCACCGACTTGCGGCGCGACAGTTCCCAGGTGCGGGCGCTGTAGCGGAAGGGCTTGCTCGTGAGCGCGCCGACCGGGCAGATGTCGATCATGTTGCCCGACAGCTCGGAGTCGACCGAGTCGCCGAGGAAGGTTTCGATTTCGGAGTGCTCGCCGCGGTGCGACATGCCCAGCTCCATCACGCCGGCCACTTCCTGGCCGAAACGGACGCAGCGCGTGCAGTGGATGCAGCGGCTCATTTCTTCCATGCTGATCAGCGGGCCGACGTCCTTGTGGAACACGACGCGCTTTTCTTCTTCGTAACGCGAAGAAGAACCGCCGTAGCCCACGGCCAGATCCTGCAGCTGGCACTCGCCGCCCTGGTCGCAGATGGGGCAGTCCAGCGGGTGGTTGATCAGCAGGAACTCCATGACGGACTGCTGGGCCTTGATGGCCTTGTCGCTCTTGGTGCGAACGATCATGCCCTGCGTGACGGGCGTGGCGCAGGCCGGCATCGGCTTGGGCGCTTTTTCCACGTCGACCAGGCACATGCGGCAGTTGGCCGCGATGCTGAGTTTCTTGTGATAGCAGAAGTGCGGAATGTACGTGCCCGCCTTTTCGGCCGCATGCATCACCATGCTGCCTTCGGTCACTTCGACCTTCTTGCCGTCGAGTTCGATTTCGATCATGTCTGTGTTTCTTCTCGCACTCAGGCCTTGACGGGCGCCGTCGGGACGTGACCCGGGATCAGGGCCTCGAACTCATGGCGGAAGTGCTTGATCATGGCGCGCACGGGCATGGCTGCCGCATCGCCGAGCGCACAGATGGTGCGGCCCATGATGTCGCCGGCCACGGAGTCCAGCAGCTGCATGTCGCTGGGCTTGCCCTGGCCGTTGTGGATGCGGTCCACCACGCGGTAGAGCCAGCCCGTGCCTTCGCGGCAGGGGGTGCACTGGCCGCAGGACTCGTGCATGTAGAAGTACGAGAGGCGCTTGAGCGACTCGACCATCGACCGCGTGTCGTCCATGACGATCACGGCGCCCGAACCGAGCATGGAACCGGCTTTAGCGATGGAGTCGTAGTCCATGGTGCAGGCCATCATGATGTCGGCCGGCAGCACCGGCGACGATGAGCCGCCGGGAATCACGGCCTTGAGCGTGCGGCCCTTGCGCACGCCGCCGGCCAGCTCGAGCAGCTTGGAGAACGGCGTGCCCATCGGCACTTCGTAGTTGCCGGGCAGCTCGACGTCGCCGCTCACCGAGTAGATCTTGGTGCCGCCGTTGTTCGGCTTGCCGCACTCGAGGTAGGCCTGGCCGCCGTTGCGGATGATCCAGGGCACCGCCGCGAAGGTCTCGGTGTTGTTGATGGTGGTCGGCTTGCCGTACAGGCCGAAACTGGCCGGGAACGGCGGCTTGAAGCGCGGCTGGCCCTTCTTGCCTTCGAGCGACTCGAGCAGCGCGGTTTCTTCGCCGCAGATGTAGGCACCGAAGCCGTGGGCGGCGTGCAACTGGAAGTTGTACGTGCTGCCCATGATCTTGTCGCCGAGATAGCCAGCGGCACGTGCCTCTTCAAGGGCGGCCTCGAAGCGGTCGTAGCTCTGGAAGATCTCGCCGTGGATGTAGTTGTAGCCCACGCTGATGCCCATCGCATACGCGGCGATGGCCATGCCTTCGATCACGATGTGCGGGTTGAACTGCAGGATGTCGCGGTCCTTGCACGTACCGGGCTCGCCTTCGTCCGAATTGCAGACGAGGTACTTCTGGCCCGGGAACTGCCGGGGCATGAAGCTCCACTTCAGACCGGTCGGGAAACCCGCGCCGCCACGGCCGCGCAGGCCCGAGGCCTTCACCTCGGCAATCACCTGGTCGGGCGTGAGGCCCTCGGTGAGGATCTTGCGCAGCGCCTGGTAGCCGCCGCGCGCTTCGTAGTCGGCCAGGTGCCAGTTGGTGCCGTCCAGGCCTGCATAGATCTGAGCGCCGATGTGGCGGTCATGGAAGCAGGTCTGGACACCAGTGGCCCGGAATTGCGAGAGAACCTGTTCGGGCGTCATCACGAAGCCTCCCCTGGCTTGGCACTGCGCAAACCGTCGATGAGCTGGTCGAGCTTGTCGTTGCTCATGAAGCTGCACATGGTGCGGTCGTTGACCAGCATCACGGGCGAATCGGCGCAGGCGCCCAGGCATTCGCTCTGCTGCAGCGTGAACAGGCCGTCGGCCGTGGTCTCGCCCATCTTGATGCCGAGCTTCTTCTCGAGGTGCACGAGCGCGGTGACGCCGTCGCGCAGCTGGCACGGCAGGTTGGTGCACACGTTGAGCTTGAACTTGCCCACCGGATGCTGGTTGTACATGTTGTAGAAGGTCGTCACTTCATGCACGGCGATGGGCGCCATGCCGAGGTAGGCGGCGATCTCGCGCTCGCGCTGCACGCTCACGAAGCCTTCGTCCTGCTGGACGATGGCCAGGCAGGCCATCACGGCCGACTGCTTGCCGGCTTCGGGGTACTTCGCGACCTCGCGCGCAAAGCGCTCGAGGATGGCAGCCTTCAACGGCGCCGAGGGCGCCGCGTCATGGTGATGGGTTGAGGAAGTCGTCATTCGCTCTTTCTCACCTGTCGATTTCGCCGAACACGATGTCCATCGTGCCGATCACCGCGACAGCGTCGGCGATCATGTGGCCGCGCGACATTTCGTCGAGGGCAGCGAGGTGCGGGAAGCCCGGGGCGCGGATCTTCAGGCGGTACGGCTTGTTGGCGCCGTCGCTCACGAGGTAGATGCCGAACTCGCCCTTGGGATGCTCGACGGCGGCATACGCCTCGCCTTCGGGCACGTGGAAGCCTTCGGTGAAGAGCTTGAAATGGTGGATCAGCTCCTCCATGTTCGCCTTCATCGATTCGCGCGCCGGCGCGGCGACCTTGTGGTTGCTGGTGATGACCGGACCCGGATTCACGCGCAGCCATGCCGAGCACTGCTGGATGATCTTGTTGGCCTGGCGCATTTCTTCCACGCGAACCAGGTAGCGGTCGTAGCAGTCGCCGGTCTTGCCCACGGGCACGTCGAACTGCATCTGGTCGTAGACGTCGTAGGGCTGCTTCTTGCGCAGGTCCCATTCGACGCCCGAGCCGCGCAGCATCGGGCCGGTGAAGCCCAGGTTCAACGCGCGCTCCGGCGTGACCACGCCGATGCCCACGGTGCGCTGCTTCCAGATGCGGTTGTCGGTGAGCAGCGTCTCGTACTCGTCGACCATCTTCGGGAAGCGCTTGCAGAAGTCGTCGATGAAGTCCAGCAGCGAGCCCTGGCGGTTCTCGTTGAGCTTCTCGATGGCCTTCGCATTCTTGATCTTGCTGACCTTATACTGCGGCATCGAATCCGGCAGGTCGCGGTAGACACCGCCCGGGCGGAAGTACGCCGCGTGCATGCGCGCGCCGGACACGGCCTCGTACATGTCAAACAGGTCTTCACGCTCGCGGAAGCAGTAGATGAGCATGTTCATCGCGCCGCAATCCAGACCGTGCGCACCGAGCCACAGCAGGTGGTTCAGCAGGCGGGTGATCTCGGCGAACATCACGCGGATGTACTGCGCGCGGATCGGCACATCGAGGCCCATCATCCGCTCGATGGCGAGGCAGTAGGCGTGCTCGTTGGACATCATCGACACGTAGTCGAGGCGGTCCATGTAAGGCAGCGACTGGATGAAGGTGCGCGATTCGGCAAGCTTCTCGGTCGCGCGGTGCAGCAGGCCGATGTGGGGGTCGGCACGCTGGATCACTTCGCCGTCCAGCTCGAGCACCAGGCGCAGCACGCCGTGTGCTGCGGGGTGCTGGGGACCGAAGTTGAGTGTGTAGTTCTTGATTTCGGCCATATCTGTCAGTGCAAACCGCCGCCGTAGTTGTCTTCGCGGATCACGCGCGGCGTGATTTCGCGCGGCTCGATCGAGACCGGCTGGTAGACCACGCGCTTCTGCTCTTCGTCGTAGCGCATTTCGACGTGACCCGACACCGGGAAGTCCTTGCGGAACGGGTGGCCGATGAAGCCGTAGTCGGTCAGGATGCGGCGCAGGTCGTCGTGGCCATCGAAAACGATGCCGTACAGGTCGAAGGCTTCGCGCTCGAACCACGTGGCAGCGCTCCAGACGGGCTGGAGCGAGTCGATCACGGGCAGGTCTTCGCTGGTCGCGAACACCTTCAGGCGCACGCGCTGGTTGAGGCTCACGGAGAGCAGGTGCGAGACGACGCCGTAGCGTTCGCCCTGCCACTCGCCTTCGCGGTAGTCGGAATAGTCCATGCCACACAGGTCGATCAGCTGCTCGAAACGGCAGCCGGGCGCATCGCGCAGCAGCAGCGCCGCATCGATGTAGTCGGCAGCGCTGACCACGACGGTCACTTCTTCGAGCGCGATCGTCACGCTCTTGGCCTTGGCGCCGAGCGTCTCGGCAATGGTGGCGCGCAGCACCTCCGGCGAAATTGCAAAGTCAGTCATCGTCGGCAATCTCTCAGGCGCGGGCAATGGTGTTGGTGCGGCGAATCTTCTGCTGCAGCTGGATCACGCCGTACAGCAGCGCTTCAGCGGTGGGCGGGCAACCCGGCACATAGACGTCGACCGGCACGATGCGGTCGCAGCCACGCACCACGGAATAGCTGTAGTGGTAGTAACCACCGCCGTTCGCGCAGGAGCCCATCGAGAGCACCCAGCGCGGCTCGGGCATCTGGTCGTAGACCTTGCGCAGCGCCGGCGCCATCTTGTTGCACAGCGTGCCGGCCACGATCATCAGATCGGACTGGCGCGGGCTGGGACGGAACAGCATGCCGAAACGGTCGATGTCGTAGCGGGCAGCGCCCGCGTGCATCATTTCGACCGCACAGCATGCGAGGCCGAACGTCATCGGCCAGAGAGATCCGGTCTTCGCCCAGTTCACGACCGAGTCGTAGGTCGTGGTGACGAAGCCTTCTTTGAGAACGCCTTCAATGGCCATCGTGTAGCTTCCTTGTCATTCCCAGTCGAGCGCGCCTTTTTTCCACTCGTAGACGAAGCCCACGACGAGGATGGCGAGAAAGATCATCATGGCCCAGAAGCCAACAGCGCCGATTTCCTTGAGCGCAATGGCCCACGGAAAGAGAAAGGCAATCTCGAGATCGAAGAGGATGAAGAGAATCGCGACGAGGTAATAGCGCACGTCGAATTTCATGCGCGCATCCTCGAAGGCTTCGAAGCCGCACTCGTAGGGCGCGTTCTTCGCAGCATCGGGCCGATTGGGCCCGAGGATGTATCCGATGACTTGCGGGGCGACGCCTACGCCGACCCCGACCAAAATGAACAAAAGGACGGGAAGGTAGGAATCGAGGTTCATCGAGAAATTTTCACCGCTTGCCACCGACAGAAGAGCCTCTGGAAAGAGATCTTCTGTCGGTGAGATTTGGTGCGGTCGGCGAGACTCGAACTCGCACAGCTTTCGCCACTACCCCCTCAAGATAGCGTGTCTACCAATTTCACCACGACCGCGGTTTTTTAACTGTCCAGATGGCATGAGGTGCCGTTGAGGCATTTGGCTTTCTGAACAGATTTAGAGTTTACCCTGAAATGAAGCCGTTTCTCACGAACGGCTGCATGAAAACAACCTGATTACTTGGCCGGAATCTGGCCGGTGCCCGAAACGGGTGCCACAGGCGCCGAAGCCGCCTTGGCAGGTGCTGCCGCAGCGGGGATTTCGCCCGCAGCGCCAGTCGTCGCAGGAGCGACCGGTACAGCAGGCGCCCCCACGGCTGCGCGCTCCAGCAGGCTGCCGCCGCCCGCAGGACGTGCGTGGCTGAAGTAAGCCAGCAGCAGCGTGCAGGCGAAGAACACCGCAGCCAGCACGGCCGTGGTGCGCGAGAGGAAGTTGGCACTGCCGCTGGCGCCGAACAGGCTGCCCGCACTGCCGCTGCCGAAGGCCGCGCCCATGTCGGCACCCTTGCCGTGCTGGATCAGGATCAGGCCGATCATTGCCAGCGCCGCCAGCATTTGCACGCCGACCAGAAGATTGAGGACCACGTTCATTCGTTCTTACTCCTAAGTGATGGCTGCCGTTGCCGCAATCAGCGTGCAGCGGCAGAAATGATCTGCAGAAAGTCGGGCGCCTTGAGCGAGGCGCCGCCGATGAGGCCGCCGTCGATGTCGGCCTGCGCCAGCAGTTCGGCGGCATTCGCCGCGTTCATGCTGCCGCCGTACAGAATCTTGATGCCCGCGGCGTGTTCGCTCGCGGCATGGTGCAGTTGCGCACGCAGCACGGCATGCACCGCCTGCGCCTGTTCGGGCGAAGCCGTCTTGCCCGTGCCGATGGCCCAGACCGGTTCGTAGGCCACGACGATCTCGCTGATGCAGTGGCCATTCACATGGATCACCGCGGCCAGCTGGCGCTTGACGATCTCTTCGGTCTGCCCTGCTTCGCGCTGTGCCAGCGTCTCGCCGACGCAGACGATCGGCGTGATGCCGTTCGCCAGCGCCGCCGCCGTCTTCGCGGCCACGGCATCGTCGGTTTCGCCGTGGTACTGGCGACGCTCCGAATGACCGACGATGGCATAGCGCACGCCGAAATCCTTCAGCATCGCCGCCGACTGCTCGCCGGTGAATGCACCTTGCGGGTGCGCCGAGATGTCCTGCGCACCGAGGGCCAGCGACGGCGTGCCCGCCAGCAGCGATTGCAGCTGGGCAAAGTACGGCGCAGGCGCGCACAGCGCGACACCGCAGGCTGCAGGGCTGGCGGCCAGCCCTTGCTGCAAGGCCTTCACCAGCGCCTCGTTGGCGGCCAGGCCGCCATTCATCTTCCAGTTGCCGGCAATCAGTTTCTTGAAGGTTGTCATCGCGTTGTTCGTCTTCACCAAGTCAGCACGATCTTGCCGATGTGCTGGTTCGATTCCATCAGCGCGTGAGCCTGGGCCGCGCCGCTGGGCTCACCTGCTGCCGCATAGGTGCTGTGGATCACGGGCTTGACCGCGCCGCTTTCGAGCAACGGCCAGACCTTTTCACGCAAAGCCTTGGCGATGGCACCCTTGAACGCCACCGGCCGCGGACGCAGCGTCGAGCCGGTGATCGTGAGCCGACGACGCAGCACGAGGCCCGCGTTGATCTCACTCTTCACACCGCCCTGCACCGCAATGATCACCAGCCGGCCGTCTTCGGCCAGGCACTCGACCTCGCGCGCCACGTAGTCGCCCGCCACCATGTCGAGCACCACGTCCACGCCCTTGCCGCCCGTGAGCTGCTTCGCCACTTCGACAAAATCGCTCGTGCGGTAGTTGATCGCGTGGTCGGCGCCGAGTTTCAGGCAGGCTTCGCACTTGTCGTCGCTGCCGGCCGTGACGATCACGGTCGCACCGAGCGCCTTGGCGATCTGGATCGCCGTGACGCCGATGCCGCTGGAGCCGCCCTGGATCAGCAGGGTCTCGCCCTTTTGCAGGCGGCCGCGCTCGAACACATTGCTCCAGACGGTGAAGAAGGTCTCGGGCAGCGAGGCCGCCTCGACGTCGCTCCAGCCCTTGGGCACCGGCAGGCATTGCGCCACGGGCGCCACGCACAACTCGGCGTAGCCGCCACCGGCGACCAGCGCGCACACGCGGTCGCCGACCTGGAAGCCCGCGTCGGCCAACGCCTTGGCGTCGCCCGACACGATCTCGCCGGCCACTTCGAGGCCCGGCAGGTCGGAGGCGCCGGGCGGCACGGGGTAGTGCCCCATCCGCTGCAGCACGTCCGGGCGATTCACGCCGCTGGCCGCCACGCGGATCAGCAGCTCACCCTCACCCGCCACCGGGTCGGGACGCGCAGCGACGCGCAGCACCTCGGGGGCGCCGTACGAAGTGATCTCAATGGCTTTCATGGGGGTCTCCGAGGCTCGGATGCCCGCACGGGGCGGGCATCACCACTGTCCACGCGAGAGGCGACGGCACAGGCCGTCGCGCCTCACTGCTTACTCCTGCGGTTCGCGCGGCGCTTGCTGCTGCGACTCGCCGGCGGGCTGCTGTTGCGGCTCGCCGCGGGGCTGTTGCTGCTGGTCGTTGAAGCGCGGTGCGCGCTCGCCACGATCGCCGCCGCGGTCACCGCGGTCGCCACGGTCCGAACGCTCGCGGCGGTCGCCGCCACGGTCGCCGCGATCACCACGGTCTTCGCGCGGCGGGCGCTCGCTGTATTCCATGCCGGCCGGACGCTCGGTCAGGGCCTTCATGGACAGCTTGACGCGGCCCTTTTCGTCGGTCTCGAGAACCTTGACCTTCACGATCTGGCCTTCGCTCAGGTAGTCGGTCACCTTCTCGACGCGCTCGTGTGCGATCTGGCTGATGTGCAGCAGGCCGTCCTTGCCGGGCAGCAGGTTGACCAGCGCGCCGAAGTCCAGGATCTTGGTGATCGGGCCTTCGTAGACCTTGCCGATTTCGACTTCAGCGGTGATCTGCTCGATGCGCTTCTTGGCGAATTCGGCCTTTTCCGGATCGGTCGAGGCGATGGTGATGGTGCCGTCTTCGTCGATGTTGATCGTCGTGCCGGTTTCTTCCTGCAGGCCGCGGATGACCGCGCCGCCCTTGCCGATCACGTCGCGGATCTTCTCGGGGTTGATCTTCAGCGTGGTCAGGCGCGGTGCGAACTGCGACACGTCGGCCTTGGCCTCGCCCATCGCTTCTTGCATCTTGCCCAGGATGTGCATGCGCGCTTCCTTGGCCTGAGCCAGTGCGACCTGCATGATTTCCTTGGTGATGCCCTGGATCTTGATGTCCATCTGCAGCGCGGTGATGCCGTTGGTCGTGCCAGCCACCTTGAAGTCCATGTCGCCCAGGTGATCTTCGTCGCCCAGGATGTCGGTCAGCACCGCGAAGCGGTTGTCTTCCTTGATCAGGCCCATGGCGATGCCGGCCACGTGTGCCTTCATGGGCACGCCGGCGTCCATCATCGAGAGGCAGCCGCCGCAGACCGAAGCCATCGACGAGGAGCCGTTCGACTCGGTGATTTCCGACACCACGCGGATGGTGTACGGGAATTCTTCCTTGGTCGGCAGCACGGCGACGAGCGCGCGCTTGGCCAGACGGCCGTGACCCACTTCGCGGCGCTTGGTGGAGCCCATGCGGCCCACTTCACCGGTGGCAAAGGGAGGCATGTTGTAGTGGAACAGGAAGCGGTCCTCGTACTCGCCGGCCAGCGCGTCGATGCGCTGTGCGTCGCGCTCGGTGCCGAGCGTGGTGACGACCAGACCCTGCGTCTCGCCGCGCGTGAACAGCGCCGAGCCGTGGGTGCGGGGCAGCACGGAGTTGCGGATTTCGATGGGGCGCACGGTGCGCGTGTCGCGGCCGTCGATGCGCGGCTCGCCTTGCAGGATCTGGCCGCGCACGATGCGCGATTCGATCGCGAACAGCAGGTCGCTGACCTTGCCGGCGTCGAACTCGGCGCCTTCGGCCTTCAGTGCCGTGAAGACGCTGGCATTGGCTTCGCGCAGGGCTTGCGTGCGGGCTTGCTTGCTGCGGATCTGGTAGACGGCGCGCAGCTTTTCTTCGGCCAGGCCGTTGATCTTGGCGATGAAGTCTTCGTCCTTGGCTTCAGGCACCCAGGTGCCTTCCTTGAGCCATTCCGGCTTGCCGGCGTCGCGCACGAGGTCGTGGATCGCGTTGATCGCGATGTTGGCCTGCTCGTGACCGAACACCACGCCACCCAGCATGATTTCTTCGCTGAGTTGCTGGGCTTCGGATTCGACCATCAGCACGGCGGCTTGCGTGCCGGCGACGACGAGGTCCATCTGCGAATCCTTGCGGGCGGTGGGGCCCGGATTCAGCACGTACTGGCCGTTGATGTAGCCCACGCGGGCGGCACCGATCGGGCCGCTGAACGGGATGCCGGAGATCGACAGCGCGGCGCTCACGCCGATCATGGCGGCGATGTCGGCGTCGACTTCAGGGTTCAGCGACACGGTGTGAATCACCACGTGCACTTCGTTCAGGAAACCTTCGGGGAACAGCGGGCGGATCGGGCGGTCGATCAGGCGGCTGGTCAGGGTTTCGTGTTCGCTGGGCTTGGCTTCACGCTTGAAGAAGCTGCCGGGGATCTTGCCGGCGGCATAGGTCTTCTCGATGTAGTCGACGGTCAGCGGGAAGAAATCCTGGCCGGGCTTGGCGGTCTTGGAGGCGACCACGGTCGCCAGGATCACGGTGCCGTCGATGTCGACCAGCACGGCGCCGGTTGCCTGGCGGGCGATTTCACCGGTTTCCATGACGACGGTCTTGTCGCCCCATTGGAAGGACTTGGTGATTTTGTTGAAGAGGCTCATTTTTGCTCCTATTTTGATAGCGAATCACACAGGATTCGCAAGGGGCGGAGGCTGCTCAGAACACGATGCCATTCCAGCGAAGCTCGGGGCGAACTTCATTGGAATGACACAGCTTCGCTCTGTTGGGCACTCCGAAAGTGGATCGCGAAGTAAAAAACGCCTGAGCTAGCGGACTAACCCAGGCGTTTTTTCATGCGATTCGAATTACTTGCGCAGACCCAGCTTGGCGATCAGCGCGGTGTAACGCTCGGCGTCCTTGGACTTGAGGTAGTCGAGCAGCTTGCGACGGCGGCTGACCATGCGCAGCAGGCCGCGACGACCGTGGTGGTCCTTGGCGTGCGTCTTGAAGTGGGGGGTCAGCTCGTTGATACGGGCGGTCAGCAGTGCGACTTGCACTTCGGGGCTGCCAGTGTCGTTGGCTGCACGGGCGTTGTCCTTGACAACTTCGGCCTTGATGGAGGCTGCGATCATGTTGAATTTCCTTGTTCCGGGATGTTTGACTTGCGGTGAGCACTGGAACTGCCCTCACCGTGCGCCTTGCGGCATGCAAAGCTTTGGGAGTATACATCGGCCGGCTTGACCGCTCCCTCCCGCCGCCTTCCGTCAAGCGAAACCAGCCCCACGGCCCCCAGCACGCAGGCGGCGCCGGCGACCTGGGCCCATCCCACCGCCTCCCCCAGCCACCACGCCGCCAGGACCAGTGCCGACACCGGCATCAGCGCCGTGAACAGCGCCGCCTCGGCGCCCCGCAGCCGGGCGGCACCCGCGTACCAGAGCAGGAAGCCGGCCACCGTCGGCACCAGCGCGTAGTAGGCCACCCCGGCCAGCGCCTCGGCCGGCACCGGCTGAAGCCACGCGCGCTCCAGCAGCGCCGGAACCACGGACAGCAGCAGCCCCAGCGCGACCATCGCGGTCGACTGCACGAGAGGCGCCAACGGCACGCGCAGCCGCTTGTTGAGCAAGATGAACAGCGACTCGAGCGCCACCGCCCCCAGCACCAGCAGGTTGCCGAGCAGCGCGGTCGACGTGCGCTCACCGCCCTCCCCGCCCGGGCGCAGCGTGATCGCCAGCACGCCCAGGCTCGCGAGCACGATCCCGCCCACCAGGTAGCGCCCCGGCCGCTCGCGCAGCGCCAGCACAGCCACCAGCGCGGCCATCGCCGGCAGCGTGCCGGTCACCACGCCCGCGTCGGCGGCCGGCGCCCAGCGCACGCCCAGGATCAGCAGCACCGTGTAGCCGACGCTGCCCGCCGCCGCCTGGCACAGCAGCAGCACGGCGTCGTGGCGGTCCGGGCGCGGCCAGCGCACGCGCATGAACCCCATCAGCGCCACGAACACGGGCAGCGCCAGCGCAAAGCGCAGCGCGGTCGCCGTGAACGGCGGCAGGCCGCTGGCGATGAGCTTGCTCGCGACCACCGTGCTGCCGACCGTGACCATCGCGAGCGCGCACAGCCACATTCCCTTGCTTCGTTCCGACATGCTTCTTTGCCTTCCGTTTTGCAGAAAGCGCGAGCGTCTCCCGCCAGGCGCGCGGCGGTCTTGAACGAAATTGCAGGAATCGAGCTAGCGCGCCGCCGCATACGCCCCGGGCGTGAAGCCCAGGAAGCGCACGAAGGCCCGCGTCATGTGGCTCTGGTCAGAGAAGCCTGCACCGGCTGCGGCATCGGCCAGCGCCCTGCCCTGCGCGATCAACCGGCGGGCGCGCGACAGCCGGCACTGCTGCAGCCAGGCATGCGGCGGCAGCCCGAAGGCCGCCGCAAAGCCGCGCAGCAACTGGTAGCGGCTCAGGCCCGCCTCGCGTGCCAGTTCGGCGAGCGTGGGCGCGTGAATGCAGTCGTCGGCGATGCGTGCGCGCGCACGCTCCATCGCTGCCGGTGCCACGCGCCGTGGTGACTCGGGAGCTCGCGTGCCGGGCGCATCGCGCAGCAGCTGCAGCACGCCCTGCTCCAGCGCCAGCGCGTCCTCGCCTTCGACCACGGCCGCGAACAACCGGTCGAAGCCCTGCCGCAGCGCCGGATCGCTCAGCACCGGCCGCGTCAGCTCGAACCCCGCCGGTACGCCATCCGACAGCAGCGCAGGCGCCAGATGCAGCATGCGCCACGCGCGCCCCTCACCGCGCATCGCGACACCGTCGTGCACCTCGCCCGGATTCACCGTGATGACATCGCCGCGCACCGCCTCGACCGCACCGCGTCCGCTGGCCGAGCGCTGTCCGCCGCGGTCCATCACGCCGATGCCGAACACGTCGTGCATGTGGCGCGGAAAGCTGCGCTTCGATTCGGCCGCGATCGCCTGCAGGCCCGGCAGCGCCGAGCCGCGAATGCGCACGGCATCGACGGGCGCGAAGCTCGACGGCGACGCCATGCCGGAAAACCTCAGCGCGCCTGCTTCGCCAGCCAGCCGCGCAGCCGCTCCACGCCCTGCACCAGCCGCTGCGGGTCTTTCGACGCGAAGCACCAGCGCAGCCAGCCCTGCGCCTCGGGCGCGAAGGCGTTGCCCGGCGCGAGCCCCAGGCCCGCTTCGGCAACCAGGCGCTTGGCGAGTTCGAGCGAATCGCCAAAACCTTCGAGCCGGAAGAAGGCATACATGCCGCCCTTGGCCGGCGCCACCTGCACGCCCGGCACGGCCGCCAGCAGCGGCACCAGCGTGTCGCGGCACTGCTTCAGGTGCGCGACCACGCGCGGCGTGATGTCGGCCGTGTGCTCGAGCGCCGCGATGGCGGCGCGCTGCGTGAACACGCTGGCGCACGAGGTGTTGAACTCGATCAGCTTGCCGATGCCGTCGACCATCGCCGGCGGCAGCACCAGCCAGCCGAGGCGCCAGCCGGTCATGAGGAAGCTCTTCGAGAAGCTGTGCGTGACGACGAGGCGGTCGTCGGGCGTCGAGATGTCGAGGAAGCTCGGCGCGCAGCCGTTCGGCGTGGGCTCGAAGTACAGCCGCTCGTACACCTCGTCGGCCAGGATCCAGGTGCCGGTCTCGCGGCAATGGTCGAGCACGGCCTGCTGCTCGTCGCGCGTCATCGTCCAGCCCGTGGGGTTGTTCGGCGCGTTGACGATCAGCAGCTTCGTCTTCGACGTGACCGCCGCGCGCAGCGCGGGCAGATCGAGCGTCCACTGCCCGTTCACCGGCACCAGCGGTACGGTGCGCACCTGCGCGCCCATGATCGCCGGCTGCGCCGTGAGGTTGGGCCACACGGGCGTGACCGCGACCACGTCGTCGCCCGCGTCGACCAGCGCCTGCACCGCAAGCATCAGCGCGCTCACGCCGCCCGAGGTGACGGCGATGCGCGAGGCGTCGACCGTCGGGTGCAGGCGGCTGGTGTAGCGCGCGATGGCTTCGCGCAGTTCGGGCAAGCCGAGGTTGTGCGCGTAGAAGGTTTCGCCGCGCTGCAGCGATTCGATGGCCGCCTGGCGGATCACCTCGGGAGTGACCTCGTCGCTCTCGCCGAACCAGAAGGCGAGCACGTCGTCGCGGCCCATGCCGGCATTGGCGACTTCGCGGATCTTCGAGGCTTCGAGGTGGTGGATGGCTTCACGCATGTCGGGGAGTTCCTGTGCTGTCGGGGTCATGCACCTCAGGGGCGCTTCATCTTGCAAGAGGTGGGCTGCTCGGCGCGTTCGGGCGCGATCGTCTTGATCACGCGAAAGCCGTAGCCCGAGCCCTCGACGTCGAACTGCACGCCGGGCTTGCCCTGCTTGTCCATCACGCCCACTACCAGTTGCTGCTGGAACTGGTGGTCGGCCGCGCGCATGCGGCCACGCTGGCCGTACAGGCTCACGTCGGCCTGCTCCAGCGCGCGCGCCAGCGGCACGGCCTCGGTGCTGCCCGCGCGTTCCAGCGCCTGCGCGAGCGACTCGACCAGCAGCTGCATGCGCATGTGCACGTAGTCGTCGGCCGGGCGCGGAAAACGCGTGCGGAAGGCGCGGTAGAAGGCCTCGGACTGCGGCGTCTGCACGTTCGGCAGCCAGTCGGCCACGGCGACCACGCGGCCAATGCCTGCGTCGCCGATGGCGGCCGGCGCGCCCAGCGCATTGCCGTAGAAGGTGTAGAAGCTGCCGTTGAAGCCGGCTTCGCGCGCGGCCTTCACGAGCAGCGTGAGGTCGTTGCCCCAGTTGCCGGTGACCACCGCCTGCGCGCCGCTGGCGAGGATCTTGGTGGCGTAGGGCGCGAAGTCCTTCACCTTGCCCATCGGGTGCAGCTCGTCGCCGACGATTTCCACGTCGGGGCGCTGCACGCCCAGCTGGCGGCGCGACTCGCGCAGCACGGCCTGGCCGAAGCTGTAGTCCTGGCCGATCAGGTAGACGCGCTTGAGCGCCGCATCGTCCTTGACCACGTCCATCAGCGCGGCCACGCGCATGTCGGCGTGGGCGTCGAAGCGGAAGTGCCAGAAGCTGCAGCGCTCGTTGGTCAGCACCGGATCGACCGCCGAGTAGTTCAGGAAGATCGCGCGGCGCGAGGGGTCGCGCTCGTTGTTCTTGTCGATGGCGTCGATCAGCGCCGCCGCCGTCACCGACGAGTTGCCCTGCAGCACGATGCGAGTGCCGTCGTCCATGGCCGCGCGCAGCGCCGACAGCGCCTCTTCGTTCTGGCCCTTGCTGTCATAGCGGTCCAGTTGCAGCGGCCGCGCGCCGCCGGCCAGCTTCACACCGCCGCGCGCGTTCACGCGCTCCACGGCCCACTGCAGGTTGCGGAACACGGCCTCGCCGGTGTTGGCAAACGGGCCGCTCATGCTCTCGATGAGCGCCAGCCGGATCGGGGCGGGTTGCGGGGCCTGGGCCAGGCCGGCGAACGGGGTCGCGCATAGCGCCGCCGCTGCGAATTTCAAGGCCTGGCGGCGCCAAATAAAGGGGGTTTTCATTGTCTTGAAACGCGTGCCGATGCGCCTAGATGAGGTGTCAAGCGGCACTCACGATGGAAAGGCCGCGCAGTGTAAGGGACACACATTCCATGTCCCCATTGTGTTCATTCACCCAGGAGTTTTCGCCATGTTCTTCACCCCCACCCACCGCAGCGCGCATTTCGCTCCCCGTGCCCACGACCGCGCTTTCGAGCGCTTCGTGAACGAGGCCTTTGCCGGCGCCCGCCGCTCGCCCCTGGTCGAGCAGGACGACAAGAGCTGGACCCTGTCGCTGGACGTGCCCGGCCTGTCGCGTGAAGACCTGTCGGTGGCCATCGAAGGCGCCGTGGTCCGCATCGAAAGCAAGGCCGAAGCCAAGCGCCAGATCAAGCTCGCCTACGAGCTGCCGCAAGCCATCGACCTGGCCACCAGCGAAGCCAAGCTGGAGAACGGCGTGCTGACCCTGAAGCTGGGCAAGCTGGTGCCGGCAAGCCAGGTTTCGAACTTGCAGATCAACTAGTCCCGGCGATGCCCCCACGAAGAAAATGTTAGTGACAGCTTGTTTTGACTTTAAACAAGCGCCGTATTCACAATAGTGCCGGATAACGTCACATGATGTGACGATTTATTAGTACTTTCTTCTTCGTGGGCATCTCGTAAACGCATCGAGTTCCCGGGCGGTGCGGACAGCGGGTGTGCCTCAAGGCACCATGAAAACGCACCTGCAGTCAGCCAATGACAATGAACGGTCCGACACGCTCCTGATCTTCCTGCCAGGGGCCTACCTCAAACCCGAAGAGTTCGAGCGCGAGGGTTTCATCAGCGCCGTGCGCGAGCGGCACCTCGCAGCCGACGCACTGCTGGTCGATGCGGACGTCTCCTACTACTACGACCAGACCCTCAGCGAGCGGCTGCACGCCGACGTCATCGAGCCCCAGCGGGCCAAGGGCTACACCTCGATCTGGCTGGTCGGCATTTCCATTGGCGGGTTCGGCGCGCTGATCCACGAACTGGCGCGGCCGGGCTCGGTGGATGGCATCGTGGCGCTGGCGCCCTACCTCGGGCGCCGCGTGCTCGGCGCGGAAATCAAGAAGGCCGGCGGCCTGCGCGCCTGGCAGGCGCCCACCGGGCCGCAGCCCGACGAGGAACCCGACCGCAAGCTCTGGCCCTTCTTCCAGCAATACCTGGCGCCGAAGCCCTCCCAGGACCTGCCGCCGCTGTACCTGGGTTTCGGCCTGGCCGACCGCTTTGCCAGCAACCACAAGCTGCTGGCCGACGCCCTGCCCCCGGGGCGCGTGTTCACGACCGAAGGCGGCCACGACTGGCCCGAGTGGCGCCAGCTCTGGCGCAACGTGCTCGACGTGCTGCCGCTGCCCTCGCTGGGGCGCGCACGGCAGCAGCCGGCTACGCGGTTTCCGGCAGCGGCGTCTCGGGCGTCATCAGCGATGCCATCGGCCATCGCGGCCTGACGTCGAAGGCATAGCGCTCCGAAGCCTGCGACAGGCCTGATTGCAGCCGCATCGCGGCGGCCATGGCGATCATGGCGCCGTTGTCGGTGCACAGATGCAACTCGGGGTAGTGCACGCGCACCTTGCGCTTGGCGCAGGCCGCGTTCAGTTGCTCGCGCAGGTTCCTGTTGGCCCCCACGCCGCCGGCCACCACCAGCCGCTTCAGGCCGGTCTGGTCCAGCGCCGCGAGCGACTTCTTCAGCAGCACCTCGACGATCGCCGCCTGCGTGGAGGCGGCAAGGTCGGCCTTGCGCGCCTCGAGCTGGTCGCCGAGCTTCTTGGCCTGCGTGAGCACGGCCGTCTTCAGTCCGGCAAACGAAAAGTCGAGATCGCCGCTGTGCAGTAGCGGGCGCGGCAGCTTGAAGGCCGCGGCGTCGCCCTCTTCGGCCAGCTTCGCGAGCCAGGGGCCGCCGGGGTACGGCAGGCCCATGAGCTTGGCGCTCTTGTCGAAGGCCTCGCCGGCCGCGTCGTCGATGGTTTCGCCGAGCAGTTCGTAGCGGCCCACGCCGTCGACCCGCATCAGCTGCGTGTGGCCGCCCGACACCAGCAGCGCCACGAACGGAAATTCGGGCGGGTCGGCGCTCAGGAACGGCGACAGCAGATGCCCTTCGAGGTGATGCACCCCCAGCACCGGCTTGCCCAGCGCCACGCCGAGCGCGCAGGCCACGCCGGCGCCCACCAGCAGCGCGCCGGCCAGGCCGGGCCCGCGCGTGTAGGCCACCACGTCGATCTCGGCCAGCGAGCGCCCGGCCTCGGCCATGACGGCTTCGGTGAGCGGCAGCACGCGGCGGATGTGGTCGCGGCTGGCCAGCTCGGGCACCACGCCGCCGTAGGCCTGGTGCATGGCGATCTGGCTGTGCAGCGCGTGCGAACGCAGCAGCGGCAGCGCGTCGCCGTGCGACTCGACCAGCGCCACGCCGGTCTCGTCGCAGGATGATTCGATTCCCAACAAGAGCATGGCGCCGAGTGTAGGGGCCGCCCGCCGGCGGCGCCCGCGAAGGGGCAAGCGAGGCACGGAAGTTGCACGAGCGGAATGCGCTCCTTCTGCGCCCCCACGAATGACTTCCGGCCTGAGCTTCCTGATCGCCGCGCGCCGATGCGAGATCGACGCGCTGGACCAGCTCGCGCGCACCAGCGAGCTGGTCGGCGCCATCGGGCGGCTCGTGCATGCGCTGCAGCGCGAGCGCGGCATGTCGAACGTGTTCCTGGCCTCGCACGGCGGGCGCTTTGCTGATCAGCGCGGCCCGCAGATCGCCGAATGCCTGGCGCTCGAGCAGCAGGTGCGCGCCGGCTTCGACCGGCTCGAGGCCGAGCACCACCGCGCGGTGGGCGCCGGCCACGGCGCGCGCCTGTTCAGCCGCATCGCCTGGGTGCTGCCCGGTCTGGACGCCCTGCCCGCGCTGCGCCGGCGCATCGACGCGCTCGAACTCCAGCCCGCGCAGGCCGTGGCCGCCTTCGCCAAGCTGGTGGCCGGCCTGCTGGCGGTGGTGTTCGAGGCGGCCGACGGCGCCACCGACCCCGAAATCTCGCGCCTGCTGGTGGCGATGTTCAATTTCATGCAGGGCAAGGAGTTCGCCGGCCAGGAGCGGGCCTTCGGCGCCGCCGCGCTCGCGCTGGGCCGGGGCGACGACGCGCAGCGCCAGCAGTGGCGCCACCTCATCGAGTCGCAGGAGCGCTGCTTCCAGGTGTTCATCGATTTCTCGGGCGACGCGGTGCGCACGCTGTGGCACGACAGCCAGTCGGACGCCGTGCTGGCCGAACTCGAGCGCCTGCGCCGCAAGGGCGCCACCTCGGTGCCGGCCGACGCGCTGCTGAGCCAGGCCTGGTTCGACTGCTGCACGCGGCGCATCGACGCCATGCAGACGGTCGAGAACCGCCTCTCGGCCGACCTGCGCGCGCTGTGCGACCACAAGACCGCCCAGGCGCGCAGCGAGCTGGCGGCCTACCGGCAACTGCTCGGCACGCTGGCCCCGCAGGCCGGCGGCGCGCTCTTCTTCGACGATGCCCAGCAGGCGCAGGATGCCACGCCGGCGCAGCTCGGGCGCCACCTCGAACGCTCGGTGCTCGACATGGTCCAGGAGCAGTCGCAGCGCCTGCAGGCCATGAGCGACGAGCTCGACACCGTGCGTGCCTCGCTCAACGAACGCAAGATCGTCGAGCGCGCCAAGGGCCTGCTGATGGCGCACCGCCGCCTGAGCGAGGCCGAGGCGCACAAGATGCTGCGCCAGACCGCCATGAACCAGAAGCGCCGCCTCGTCGACGTGGCCGAGTCGATGCTGGCCATGGCCGACTACCTGCCGCTCGAGCCTGCACCGCGACGCTGACCCGGGCCGCTTGGATTGGTGCAGCGCACAACAACTGTGCGTCGCCCGGGTTAGCGAGCCAGCAGGAACTTTCTCCTGCACCGGCGCGCCCTGCCAGCTATCTTTTCCATAGCTCCCAATGGCGGGTTCGAGCTGGCACGTCGCTTGCGTAGCCCTTGGCACGGGACCGCAAGGTCTCAAAGGCAGGTTGCACCCAACGGCGGGTGCGGCCCACCGAACCGGACAAAGGCGTCCCCATCCCGCAAGGGCTCGTTCACGAGCAGCCCCTGCGCGGTGCGGACGCCTTTTCGTTTTTGTCTTTCACTTCTGGAGCCCCGCCATGTCCGATCTGCTGCTGAAAACCAAACTGAGCCGGCGCCGCGTGCTGCAGGCCGCCGCCCTCGGCGCCGTGGGCATCGACCCCGCGCTGCGCGCCGCCGTCTGGGCCCAGGGCTCGGACAAGCCCGAGAAGGAAGAAGTGAAGATCGGCTTCATCCCGCTGACCGATTGCGCCAGCGTGGTGATGGCCTCGGTGCTGGGCATCGACAAGAAGTACGGCGTGAAGATCGTCCCCAGCAAGGAAGCCAGCTGGGCCGGCGTACGCGACAAGCTCGTGAACGGCGACCTCGACATGGCGCACGTGCTCTACGGCCTCGTGTACGGCATGCACCTGGGCGTGAGCGGCCCGAAGAAGGACATGGCCGTGCTCATGACCCTGAACAACAACGGCCAGGCCATCACGCTGTCCAAGAAGCTGGCCGACAAGGGCGCGGTCGATGCGGCCTCGCTCGCCAAGCTCATCGCCAAGGAAAAGGGCGAATACACCTTCGCCCACACCTTCCCCACCGGCACGCACGCCATGTGGCTCTACTACTGGCTCGCCTCGGCCGGCATCGATCCGTTCAAGGACGTGAAGAACATCACCGTGCCGCCCCCGCAGATGGTGGCCAACATGCGCGTGGGCAACATGGACGGCTACTGCGTGGGCGAGCCCTGGGGCCAGCGCGCGATCATGGACGGCATCGGCTTCACCGGCATCACCACCCAGGACATCTGGAAGGACCACCCCGAGAAGGTGCTGGGCTGCACCGCGGAGTTCACGAAGAAGTACCCGAACACCGCGCGCGCCGTCACGGCCGCGATCCTCGAGGCCGGCAAGTGGATCGACACCGGCCTGCAGAACAAGAACAAGATGGCCGAAACCATTGCTGACAAGAGCTACGTCAACACCAGCGTGGACGCGATCAACCAGCGCATCCTGGGCCGCTACACCAACGGCCTGGGCAAGAGCTGGGACGACCCCAACCACATGAAGTTCTACAACGGCGGCGCCGTGAACTTCCCGTACCTCTCGGACGGCATGTGGTTCCTCACGCAGCACAAGCGCTGGGGCCTCTTGAAGGAGCACCCCGACTACCTGAAGGTGGCCACCGAGATCAACCGCATCGACATCTACAAGCAGGCCGCCGCCGCCACGCAGACGCCCGTGCCCAAGGACGTGCTGCGCACCAGCAAGCTCTTCGACGGCACCGTCTGGGACGGCAAGGACCCGAAGAAGTACGCCGAGTCTTTCAAGCTCCATGTCTGAGGAGAAACGCACCATGGTCAGCGCTGTCTTCCATTCCCCGCTCGACGCCGTGGCCTCGCAGGTCACCGCGCCCGTGGTGTCCAGGCCCCTGGCACCCGCCCCTGCTGCGGCCGTTGCGGCGGCGGCACCCATGCCGCGCACCCGCGCGCCCCTCGATCTGCGCGCCTTCTGGATGCGCGTGCTCCCGCCGTTCCTGGGCTTCGGCCTGCTGGTGCTGGTGTGGGAGATCGTGGCCATGAAGAGCACCACCGGCTTCCCCTCGCCGCTGGCCACCTGGCAGCAGGCGCTCACGGTGTTCAGCGACCCGTTCTACAGCAAGGGGCCGAACGACCAGGGCGTGGGCTGGAACGTGCTGTCGTCACTGCAGCGCGTGGCGCTGGGCTTCGGCCTGGCGGCGGCGGTCGGCATTCCGGCCGGCTTCGCCATCGGGCGCTTCGAGTTCCTCTCGCGCATGTTCAACCCGCTCATCAGCCTGCTGCGCCCGGTGTCGCCGCTGGCGTGGCTGCCCATCGGCCTCTTGGTGTTCAAGGGCGCCAACCCGGCCGCGATCTGGACCATCTTCATCTGCTCGATCTGGCCGATGGTCATCAACACCGCCGTGGGCGTGCAGCGCGTGCCCAGCGACTACATGAACGTGGCCAAGGTGCTCAACCTCAGCGAATGGAAGATCCTCACCAAGATCCTCTTTCCCGCCGTGCTGCCCTACATGCTCACGGGCGTGCGGCTGGCGGTGGGCACCGCGTGGCTGGTGATCGTCGCGGCCGAGATGCTCACGGGCGGCGTCGGCATCGGCTTCTGGGTGTGGGACGAGTGGAACAACCTCAACGTCGCCAACATCATCATCGCGATCTTCGTGATCGGCATCGTCGGCCTGGTGCTGGAGTTCGCGCTCATCAAGCTCGCCACCGCATTCACGTTCGAAGAGGTGAAGTCATGAACGACGATTCCAAGTACATCGAGATCCACAACGTCGAACAGGCGTTCAAGACGCCCAAGGGCCGCTTCGTCGCGCTGCGCGACGTGAACCTGAACGTGGCCAAGGGCGAGTTCGTCACGCTCATCGGGCACTCGGGCTGCGGCAAGTCGACGCTGCTGAACCTCATCGCCGGACTGACCACGCCCACGCAAGGCGTGCTGCTGTGCGCCAACAAGGAGATCAAGGGCCCGGGCCCCGAGCGCGCCGTGGTGTTCCAGAACCACTCGCTGCTGCCCTGGCTCACCTGCTTCGAGAACGTGTACCTCGCGGTCGAGCGCGTGTTCGCGGCCACCGAAAGCAAGGCGCAGCTGCGCGAGCGCACCGACGCGGCGCTCGCGCTGGTGGGCCTCACGCCCGCGGCGCAGAAGCGGCCTGGCGAAATCTCGGGCGGCATGAAGCAGCGCGTGGGCATCGCCCGTGCGCTGTCGATGGAGCCCAAGGTGCTGCTGATGGACGAGCCCTTCGGCGCGCTCGACGCCCTCACCCGCGCCAAGCTGCAGGACGAACTGCTCGCCATCGTGCAGAAGACGCGCAGCACCGTCGTCATGGTCACGCACGATGTCGACGAAGCCGTGCTGCTCAGCGACCGCATCGTGATGCTCACCAACGGCCCGGCCGCCACCATCGGCGACGTGCTGGCGGTGGACATCGCGCGCCCGCGCAACCGCGTCGCGCTGGCCGAAGACCCGGCCTATGTGCATGCGCGCAAGGCGGTGATCGATTTCCTCTACACGCGCCAGGCGCATGTGGAGAAGGCCGCGGCCTGACCCGGCAGGCGCGGCACGACGGGCATCAAGACATGATGACCTGCAGGCTGTGCTCGTACCACCCGGTCAGGCGCTCGAAGGTGTCCACGAGCGCTTCGCTGGAGCGCACCAGCGTGGCGCGCCCCTCGGGGCTGTCGAGCGCCTGCACGCCGCCGACGAGGCGCAGCCACTCGTCGCGCGCGCTCGCCAGCCCGGCACGGATCTCGGGCGAGCTGAGCGGGGCACGCTCCAGCTCCAGCAGCGCGGCTTCGAATTCGTTCATGGTCGGCAGCAGCCGCTCACGCGAGGCGCCGGCCGCGAGCGTCGAGGCCAGCAGCGCGTCCTTGGCGAGACGCTGCGCGCGCATGCGCTGCCGTCCGCAGATGTTGACGATGCGCAGCGCGCGCCGTGCACCCGACGCTTCCAGCGCGTCCGTCAGCGCCTCGGCCGCCGACAGCAAGGCCTCGCCGCGCGCATCGATCGCGGCCAGCCCTTGCGATGCCGGCTTGGCAACCAGCAGCGCGGCCAGCGCGAGCCACGCCGCCTGCACCTCGCCGAGCGCCTGCACGCCGGCCGGGCCCAGCTCGAGGGCCGTCAGATGATCCAGCGTCTGCTGCACCCGCTCGGTCGACTGCGTGCGCAGCACGCGCGCACGCTGCGCATCGATGCCGGCCGCGAGCTGCGCCGCCACGCGCACCAGCCGCTGCGAGAGCATGCGCAGCTGGCCCGCGCGGTTGATCGCCTCGGCCCACTGCGCGGCCTCGATGACCGAGCGCGACACCTCGCCCAGCCGCAGGTTGGCGTGCATCGCGGCGCCGCGCAGCAGGCCGAAGGCCTCGTCCTCGCCGATGCCGCGCGCAGACATCAGCAGGCCCTTGGCGCGATCGACCCACTTGCGCTCGTCCATGCGCGTGCGCAGGGCATCGAGTTCTGTGCGCAGCGCGGCCTCGCGGGTCCAGCGGGCCTGCGCCTGCGCGATCAGTGCCGCGAGCGAATCGACGCCTTCAATGGGTACCCACCCGTGCACGCCCGCGGCCACGAGCGCCGCGTGCTGCGCGCCGTCCAGCGGCGCGCTCATCACGCCCAGGGCGCACGGCGGTGCGCCGCCCCAGGGGGCCAGCGCATCGAGCAGCGCGTCGAGCTGCGGCTCTGTTTCATCCAGATGCACCAGGACCATCGACGGTGCAAGCGCCTGCGTGCGCTGCACCAGCGTGTGGCAGCCCGCGCGCCCGAGCACCGCGACGCCCGCGGCATCGATCGACTGCTGCAGCGACGCCGGCAAGGGCTCGCCTTCAGCGGGTTCAGGGGAAAGGACGACGAGAAGGGACATGGCGGCAAGGTGTGGCAAGGCCCGGGAAGCATAGGCCACGCCAGCCTGCATTCGCAGGCACGCCTCTTGCATCGAAGGGGGCACGGTGTAACGAAGCACCGCTTTGGTGAGG
The DNA here is from genome assembly GCF_001591345.1 of Variovorax boronicumulans NBRC 103145. Lineage (GTDB taxonomy): Bacteria > Pseudomonadota > Gammaproteobacteria > Burkholderiales > Burkholderiaceae_C > Variovorax > Variovorax boronicumulans. The sequence goes on from NZ_BCUS01000043.1 coordinate 37,585, forward strand.
CTGCAGGTTCCTGCATCCAACCCGGCCATCCTCAGGCCGGGCTCACCCCCATGCCGACGGCGTTCGCCGCCGGCCTCCCGACTCCACCCCTGTCCGTCGACACGACCGCTGCCCGGTCGCGCCGCGGCTTTTTGCACCTTTGAACACCATGTCCGGTTTCAGGAATTTCTTGCAGTCAGGCCACAGTCCGACCCTGTTCGCGGCCTTCCTGTACTTCTCGTTCTCCTGCTGCATCTGGGTGCTCAACGGCGCCATGGCGCCCTTCATCGGCGAGACCTTCAACCTCTCGCCCGCGCAGAAGGGCCTGATGCTGTCGGTGCCGATCATCGCGGGCGCGCTCATGCGCTTCCCGCTGGGCCTGCTGTCGCAGTACATCGGCCGCAAGAAGGCCACGCTGGTCGAAATGGGCCTGATCGCCGTGGCGATGCTGTTCGGCTTCTTCTTCGTGAAGAGCTTCAACGACCTGCTCGCCATGGGCGTGCTGCTGGGCATCGCGGGCGCGAGCTTCGGCGTGGCGCTGTCGCTGGGCTCGGGCTGGTTCCCGCCGCAGCACAAGGGCTTGGCGATGGGCCTGGTGGGCGCGGGCAACGTGGGCACGGCCGTGTCGGTGCTGGTGGCGCCGCCGCTGGCCAACTGGCTGGGCTGGCAGGCGGTGTACGGCGTGGCCGCCGTCGCGATCCTCATCCCGATGGTCGTGATGGTGTTCTTCGCCAAGGAGCCGCCGGACGTGGACCCGCACGGCAGCTTCCGCGCCCACATCGCCTGCCTGTTCGAGAAAGACGGCTGGGTCTTCAGCCTGATCTACGGCGTGACCTTCGGCGGCTTCATCGGCCTCACGACCTTCCTGCCCTCGTACTACTACGACCAGTTCGGCGTGAGCAAGGTGCAGGCGGGCCAGCTGACGATGCTCGCGGCCTTCATGGGCGCGGCGGTGCGCATCGTGGGCGGCTGGCTGTCCGACCGCTGGGGCGGCGTGAACACGCTCACGGTGGTGCTGCTGGTGGTGGCCGTGGGCCTCGTGCTGGTGGGCTTCTCGTCGGGCTCGCTGGCGCTCACCACGCTGCTGCTGATCGTGTGCTTCGCCGCGCTGGGCGCGGGCAACGGCGCGCTGTTCCAGCTGGTGCCGCTGCGCTGGCCCACGAGCACGGCGGTGGCCGGCTCGATGATCGGAGAGATCGGCGCCCTCGGCGGCGGCCTGGTGCCCAACGCCATGGGCCTGTCGAAGCAGTACCTGGGCAGCTATGCCTGGGGCTTCGTGTTCTTCGGTGCGCTCTCGCTGGCGATGCTGGGCGTGATGCGCGTGATGCAGATCCGCTGGACGCGCACCTGGGCCGAAAAAGGCGGACGCGCGCGCGTCACGCCGGCGCCTGCGGTTGCCAAGCCCTCGCCCGTTCGCAAGGCCGCCCGTTCATGAGCCATGTCGCCCGCCCCCGCTCAACGTGGCAGGAAGAGAAGCCACACGATGAGCAGCACGTTGAACAGCACCGACACGCCGAGCGCGAGCTGGTACAGCGCGAGCGGATCGCGGCGGATCAGCGGCGTGGCGGCGGGCGCGTTCACGGGGCGCGAGGCGCCGCGCTCCAGCGCGAGCAGCATCTCCTCGGCGGTCTCGAAGCGTTCGCGCGGGTCGCGGGCCACGGCCTTGCGCACGAGGTGGTCGAGCCACACGGGCACGTCGGGCCGCAGGCGCGAGAGCGCGACCGGATCGCGCCGGTAGCGCGCCACCTGGTAGGGCTCGATCTCGCCGTAGGGCAGGTGCCCGCCGAGCCATTGGTAGAGCGTGGCACCGAGCGCGAACAGGTCGCTGCCCGCGTCGGCCACGCCGCCCTCTTCCCACTGCTCGGGGTTGATGTAGCTCGGCGTGCCCGCGTGCAGCTCGCGCTGCGCCGCGCCCTCGCGGCCCGAGATCGCCACGCCCAGGTCGAGGATGCGCCAGCGGCCGTCGTCGCCCCGGTGCAGGTTGCCGGGCTTGATGTCGCGGTGGACCACGCCGTGGCGGTGCAACCGCCCGAGCGCGCGGCTCACCTCGATGGCCGCGGCGACCACCTCGGCCACAGTGCCGCGCGTGCCGTCCTTGCGCATCTGCTCGAGCGTGCGCCCGCCGTGCCAGTCGAACACGATGTACAGCGCGCTGGCGTCCGGCGCGCGCTCGTGCACGCGCACGAAGCCGCCACCCTGCCCCACGCGCTGCCCCAGCCAGGCCTCGTGCGCCAGCATCGCGCGCTCCTGCGGGTCGCCGGCGCGCGACGGGTGCAGGGTCTTGAGCGCGACCAGCTCGCGCGTGACCGGATGGCGCGCCTGGTACAGCAGGTGCACGCCGGTGTCGGCCACCAGGCCGGTGACGACGTAGCCGTCGAGCACGTCGCCCACCTTGAGCCACGGCGGCGGCGCGAGGCGGCGGCCGTCGCCGAGTTCGTCGTCGAGCTGGCGCGCGTCGAGCCCCACCACGCGGATCACCAGCGCGGTCGCGTTGTCGCGCGTGCCGGCGGCCAGCGCGGCCTGCACCAGCGCCTCGCTCGCGGCCTCGGCGTCGCCCTGCAGCGCGAGCGCGGCCACCTGCTGCGGCTTGAGCACGCCGTGCACGCCGTCGGTGCTGAGCACGAAGCAGTCGCCCACGCGCACGTCGCCCTGCAGGTAGTCGACGCGCACCTGGTCGTCCAGGCCGATGGCGCGCGTGAGCCGGCTGCGCATGTCGGGGTGGTCGAAGGCGTGGTCCTGCGTGAGCAGCTGCGCGGGTTCGCCGTCGGCGCGCACGCGCCAGGCGCGCGTGTCGCCCACGTGGGCCAGCGTGTAGCTCTGGCCGTGCAGCACCAGCGCGGTGAGCGTGGTGAGCGCCGTGCCGGCGCCCTCCTGCTTGCCCTGGCGCCGGCGGTTGTGGTCGGCCAGCCAGCCGTTCTGCGCGCCGATCAAACGGTCGAGCGCGGCGGTCGGCTCCCAGGTCGCAGGCGTGGCGAAGTAGTCGGCCAGCAAACCCATCACCGTGGTCTGCGCCGCTTCGCGGCCGCGTCCGCCGCTCGAGACCCCGTCGGCGATGGCCGCGATGAGCCCGCGTGCCTCGTCGCCGGCCGGCGCATGCACCGTGCCGGCGAAGTCTTCGTTCGCGTCGCGCGGCCCGCGCTGGCTGCTGTAGCCGATGTCCACTTCAAAGCTCATGGCGCGATTCTGACCGCGCGCCGCGGGCCGTCGTTCGGTTGATTTCCCTGAAAGGTCCCGCCCCATGAAGAAAATGAAACTCGTGATGGTCGGCAACGGCATGGCCGGCGTGCGCACGCTCGAAGAGCTGCTGAAGATCGCGCCCGACCTGTACGACATCACCGTCTTCGGCGCCGAGCCGCACCCCAACTACAACCGCATCCTGCTGTCGCCCGTGCTCGCGGGCGAGCAGACGGTCGACGAGATCGTGCTCAACAGCTGGGAGTGGTACAGCGACAACCACATCACGCTGCATGCCGGCAAGAAGGTGGTCGAGGTCGACCGCGTGAACCGCATCGTGCGCGCCGAAGATGGCACCGAAGCGCCCTACGACCGCCTGCTGATGTGCACCGGCTCCAACCCCTTCATGCTGCCCGTGCCCGGCAAGGACCTGAAGGGCGTGATCGCCTACCGCGACATCGCCGACACCGACTACATGATCGAGACCGCGCGCACGCACAAGAACGCGGTGGTCATCGGCGGCGGCCTGCTGGGCCTGGAAGCCGCCAACGGCCTGATGCTGCGCGGCATGACCGTGACGGTGGTGCACGTGATGCCCTGGCTCATGGAGCGCCAGCTGGACGACGTGGCGGGCAAGCTGCTGCAGAAGTCGCTCGAAGACCGGGGCCTGAAATTCCTCATGGGCGCGCAGACGCAGGACCTCGTCGGTGGCGACGACGGCCGCGTGAAGGCGATCCGCTTCAAGGACGGCACCGAGGTCGCGGCCGACCTCGTGGTGATGGCCGTGGGCATCCGCCCCAATGTCGAGCTGGCCGAGAAGATGCGCCTGCACTGCAACCGCGGCATCGTGGTCACCGACACGATGCAGACCGTGACCGACGCGCGCATCTACTCGGTGGGCGAATGCGCGGCGCACCGCGGCATCGCCTACGGGCTGGTCGCGCCGCTGTTCGAGCAGGCCAAGGTGGCGGCCAACCACCTGGCGCAGTTCGGCATCGGTCGCTACCTCGGCTCGCTCACCTCGACCAAGCTCAAGGTGACGGGCATCGACCTGTTCAGCGCCGGCGAGTTCATGGGCGGCGAAGGCACCGAGGAGATCGTGATGAGCGACCCCTTCGGCGGCGTCTACAAGAAGCTGGTGCTCAAGGACGACAAGCTCATCGGCGCCTGCCTGTACGGCGACACGGTGGACGGCAGCTGGTACTTCAAGCTGCTGCGCGACGGCCGCAGCGTGCACGACATCCGCGACAAGCTGATGTTCGGCGAATCGAACATCGGCGACACCGGCCACGAAGGCCACAGCAAGGCCGCGAGCATGCCCGACGACGCCGAGGTGTGCGGCTGCAACGGCGTGAACAAGGGCACTATCTGCAAGGCCATCAAGGAGAAGGGCCTGTTCACGCTCGACGAGGTGAAGAAGCACACCAAGGCCAGCGCCAGCTGCGGCTCGTGCACCGGGCTGGTCGAGCAGATCCTGATGTTCACGGCCGGCGGCGACTACTCGGCCACGCCGAAGAAGAAGGCGATCTGCGGCTGCACCGACATGAGCCACCAGGACGTGCGCGACGCGATCCGCAAGGAGCACTGGCTCACGCACGACGCGGTCTACCGCGGCATGGGCTGGCGCACGCCCAACGGCTGCGCCACCTGCCGCCCGGCCGTCAACTACTACCTGATCAGCACCTGGCCCAAAGAGGCGAAGGACGATCCGCAGAGCCGCTTCATCAACGAGCGCAGCCACGCCAACATCCAGAAGGACGGCACCTACTCCGTCATTCCGCGCATGTGGGGCGGCCACACCACGCCCGACGAGTTGCGGCGCATTGCCGATGCGGCCGACAAGTACAAGATCCCGACCGTCAAGGTCACGGGCGGCCAGCGCATCGACCTGCTGGGCGTGAAGAAGGAAGACCTGGAAGGCGTGTGGAAGGACATCGGCATGCCCAGCGGCTTTGCCTACGCCAAGTCGCTGCGCACGGTGAAGACCTGCGTGGGCAGCGAGTGGTGCCGCTTCGGCACGCAGGACAGCACGCAGATGGGCAAGGACCTGGAGCGCGCGCTGTGGGCCATGTACTCCCCACACAAGGTAAAGCTGGCCGTGTCGGGCTGCCCGCGCAACTGCGCCGAGGCCGGCATCAAGGACGTGGGCGTGATCGGCGTCGACTCGGGCTGGGAGCTGTACGTGGGCGGCAACGGCGGCATCAAGACCGAGGTGGCGCAGTTCCTCGTGAAGGTGAAGACCGCCGGGGAAGTGATGGAACATGCCGGCGCCTTCCTGCAGCTGTACCGCGAGGAAGGCTGGTACCTGGAGCGCACCGTGCACTACATCGGCCGCGTGGGCCTGGACTACGTGAAGAAGAAGATCCTCGAAGACGCCGAAGGCCGCAAGTCGCTGTGGGAACGGCTGCAGTTCGCGCTCGACGGCGAGCCCGACCCGTGGTTCGAATCGGCGCAGGCCTCGGTGGATGTGCGGCAGTTTGCGCCGCTGAGCGTGTGATCGGAGCGACCGCTTGAAACGACGACTCTTCATTGCTTCTTCCGCCCTCGCCGCGCTCGCCCCGGTGGGCGCCCGCGCGCAGGTGGCCGACCTCAACGACGCCATCAACAAGGCCGGCCGCCAGCGCATGCTGTCGCAGCGCGCGAGCAAGGCCTACCTGGCGCTGGTGCAGAAGGTGGAGCCGCGCAGCGCGCAGCAGGTGCTTGACCGTTCCGTGGCGCTGTTCGAGCGCCAGCTCGGCGAGCTCAAGGCCTTTGCGCCGACGCCAACGCTGCGCGCCACCTACGACGGCCTGGACGGCGCCTGGCGCGCGTTCCGCACCGAGCTGGCCGACGCGGCGCCCGGCCGGGACGCCGCCGCACGGGTCGTCGCTCTCGACGCCGCCGTGCTCGCGCTGGCCCACCAGGGCACGGCGCAGTACGAGGCCGCCTCGGGCAGGCCGGTCGGGCGGCTGGTCAACATCGCGGGGCGCCAGCGCATGCTGTCGCAGCGCATGGCCAAGTGCTACCTTGCCGCGGCGATGCAGATCGACCCGGCCGGCAGCACCGCCGAGATCGCCAAGGCGCGCACCGAATTCCTGGCCGCGCTCGAGCTGTTGCGCAACGCGCCCGAGGCCACCGCGCAGATCCGCCAGGAGCTGGTGCTGGCCGACGCGCAATGGATGTTCTTCAACCGCGGCCTGCAGCGCCTGGACGGTGCGGGCGCCTCGCCCGCGCTGATGTCCGACGTGTTCGTGAGCAGCGAGAACCTGCTCGCGATCATGGACCGCGTGACCGGCCTGTACGCCGAGATCAAGACCTGACCCGCGCCCGACCCCAAAGACAAGAGAGCCCCACCATGAGCGATTGGAAAGCCATCTGCCGCCTCGACGACATCCCCGTGCTCGGTGCCCGCCGCGTGATGCGGCCCGCCGGCCTGGACGTGGCCGTGTTCCGCAATGCCGAGGACCAGGTCTTTGCCCTGCTCGACCGCTGCCCGCACAAGGGCGGCCCGCTGAGCCAGGGCATCGTGTTCGGCACCAGCGTGGCCTGCCCGCTGCACAACTGGGCCATCGGCCTGGACGACGGCTGCGCCCGCTCACCCGACGAAGGCTGCACGCCCAAGTTCGCGGTGAAGCTCGAAGACGGCGTGGTGCACCTGGACGCGGGCGAGCTGGCCACGCATGCGCTCGACCTCGAGCGCCCGGTCGCCGGACCGCAGCGCCTGGCCGCCGTGACGGTCCTGTCCCCGGAAGAAGGTTGAGGCCCGCATGACCCAGGAGACGCGCTCCACCTGCCCCTATTGCGGCGTCGGCTGCGGCGTGATCATCGAATCGCAGGGCGACCAGATCACCGGCGTGCGCGGCGACCCCGACCACCCCGCGAACTTCGGCCGCCTGTGCACCAAGGGCTCGACCTTGCACCTCACGGCCAGCGCGACCGTCACGCGCCAGACGCGGCTGTTGCAGCCCCTGCAGCGCCTCGCGCGCAAGGAGGCGCCCGCGCCCGTGACGTGGGACCACGCGCTCGACCTCGCCGCCGGCAAGTTCGCGCAGGTGGTGCGCGACCACGGCCCCGACGCGGTCGGCTTCTACGTGTCGGGCCAGCTGCTCACCGAGGACTACTACGTCTTCAACAAGCTGGCCAAGGGCCTGGTCGGCACCAACAACATCGACACCAACTCGCGCCTGTGCATGAGCAGCGCGGTGGCCGGCTACAAGCAGACGCTGGGCGCCGACGCGCCGCCGGCCTGCTACGACGACCTGAAGCACGCCGAGTGCCTGTTCATCGTGGGCAGCAACACGGCGTGGGCGCACCCCATTCTTTTCCGCCGCATCGAGGACGCGAAGGCCGCGAACCCGGCGCTGAAGATCGTCGTGGCCGACCCGCGCCGCACCGACACGGTCGAGATCGCCGACCTGTTCCTGCCGATCCAGCCCGGCACCGACGTCATGCTGTTCCACGGCATGCTGCACCTGATGCTGTGGGAGGGCTGGACCGACACCGCCTACATCGCGGCCCGCACCAACGGTTTCGACGCGCTCAAGGCCACGGTGCGCGACTGCACGCCCGACACCGTGGCGCAGGTGTGCGGCATTCCGAAGGACGACCTGCTCGCGGCGGCGCGCATGTTCGCCACCTCGCCCGCCACGCTGAGCCTGTATTGCCAGGGCCTGAACCAGTCGTCCAGCGGCACGGCGAAGAACGCGGCGCTCATCAACCTGCACCTGGCCACGGGCCAGATCGGCAAGCCCGGCGCGGGCCCGTTCTCGCTCACGGGCCAGCCCAATGCGATGGGCGGGCGCGAGGTGGGCGGCCTGGCCAACCTGCTGAGCGCGCACCGCGACCTGGCCAACCCCGAGCACCGCGCCGAAGTGGCCGCGCTGTGGGGCGTGCCCTCGGTGCCCGAGAAGCCCGGCAAGACGGCGGTGGAGATGTTCCAGGCCGCGGCCGACGGCGAGATCCGCGCGCTGTGGATCGCCTGCACCAACCCCGCCCAGTCGATGCCCGACCAGGCCACGGTGCGCCGCGCGCTCGAACGCGCCGAGTTCGTCGTGGTGCAGGAAGCCTTCGCCACCACCGCCACCTGCGCCTTCGCCGACCTGCTGCTGCCCGCCACCACCTGGGGCGAGAAGGAAGGCACCGTGACCAACAGCGAGCGCCGCATCTCGCGCGTGCGCCCGGCCGTGCCCGCACCGGGCCAGGCGCGCAACGACTGGTCGATCGGCGTGGCCTTTGCGCGCCGGCTCGAACAGCAGCTGGGTCGCAGCTTCACGCTGTTCCCGTACGAGAGCGCCGAGTCGGTCTGGAACGAACACCGCGAATCCACGCGCGGGCGCGACCTCGATATCACCGGCCTGAGCTACGCGATGCTCGAGAGCGCCGGTCCGCAGCAATGGCCGCTGAAGGAAGGCGATCGCACCGGCCGCGTGCGCCTGTACGGAGACGGCGTGTTCCCCACGCCCGATGGCCGCGCGCGCTTCGTCGACACGCCCTACAAGCCCGTGGCCGAGGCGCGCGAGGCACGCTTTCCCTTCTCGCTGAACACCGGCCGGCTGCGCGACCAGTGGCACGGCATGAGCCGCACCGGCACGGTCGGCAAGCTGTTCGGCCACGTGGCCGAGCCCGTGGTGCAGATGAACGCGCAGGACATGGCGCGCCGCCAGATCGCCGAGGGCGACCTGGTGCACCTCACGTCCAAGCGCGGCTCGATCCTGCTGCCGGCGCGCGCCAGCGCCGAGATCGGCCTGAGCCAGGCCTTCGTCGCCATGCACTGGGGCGAGGAGTACCTGAGCGGCTGCTCGTCGACCGGCGTGCGGCTGGCGGGCATCAACGCGCTCACCACGCCGGCCTACTGCCCCACCTCGAAGCAGCCCGAGCTCAAGCACACGCCCGTGAAGATCCTCAAGGCCGAGCTGCCGTGGTCGCTGCTGGCCATGGCCTGGCTGCCCGCCGGCGACGCGCTCACGGCGCAGCGCGCACTGCAGCCGCTGATGGCGCTGTTCCCCTTCGCCACCTGCGTGCCGTTCGCGGGCAACGCGCCCGGCGAAGCAGAGCGCAGCGGCGTGCTCTTTCGCGCCGCCGCGCACGACGCGCCCGACGCCGCGCTGGTCGAGAAAATCGAAGCCCTGCTGGGCCTGCAGACCGCCGACACCCTGCGCTACGCCGACCACCGCCGCGGCCAGCGCCGCGCCGCGCGGCTGGTGCGCCGCGCCGACGGCAGCGCCGGGCTCGAGGCCTTCTTGCTGGGCGGCGACACCAGCGCCGAAGCCTGGATCGCCACCCTGCTGCGCGAGGAACTGCCCGCGCAGAGCTACGGCCGCCTGCTGCTGTCGCCGGGCGCCCGCGCGCCGG
>NZ_BCUS01000044.1 GCF_001591345.1 Variovorax boronicumulans NBRC 103145
CAGCCGTCGTGGCACCGCCGCCCCCGGCCGCACCGCCCGTGGCGTCGGCCCCGCCGGCCTTCATGCCCTCGGTCGCGCCGCTGGACTTCGACCTCGACCTGACCCAGCCGCCCGCACCGGCACCTGCTCCGGTGGGTGCCAGCCTGCCGAAGTCGGTCTATGCGCCGACGGCTGCACCGGCCCCGCTGAGCAACGGCCATGCCGCAGCGCCGGTCGACCTCGAAAACGATTTCGACACGGCCCCCGGCGCGCTGACGGCCCACACGCGCCCCTCGTCGCTGAACGACGCGGAGCACAACACCCGACCGGCCATGCTGCGCGACACGCTGCCCGCCGACTCCGGCTTCATCGAGTTCGACATGAGCGCCCTCGCCGGCCTGCCGGCCCGCTCGGCCGTCGCCGAAGCACCGCGTTCTGCGGCTGTGGCCACCTCGCCGTCCGCGCTGGACGACGACGGCGACGACAACCCGCACGCCGTGAAGCTTTCGCTGGCCCGCGAACTGCAGGCCATCGGCGACGTCGAAGGCGCGCGCTCGCTGGTCGAGGAAGTCGAAGCCGAGAGCGCCGGCGACCTCAAGTCGCAAGCCAAGCAGCTGCTCGCCGAACTGCGCTGAGCCGGTTGCCGACTGCCCTTCTGATCGCTTCGTGAGGCTGGCACTCGGCATCCGCTACAACGGCCAGGCATACGAGGGCTGGCAGAGCCAGCGCTCGGGCCGCACGGTGCAGGACAAGCTCGAAGCCGCCCTCGCGAAGTTCGCCGGCCTGCCCGCCGGCAGCCGGGTCAGCACGCTGTGCGCCGGCCGCACCGACGCCGGTGTGCACGGGCTGATGCAGGTGGTGCACTTCGACACCGACATCGAACGCGATCCGTTCTCCTGGATGCGCGGCACCAACCGCTACCTGCCCGACGACATCGCGGTGCAGTGGGCGCACCCGGTGCCCGACGAATTCCATTGCCGCGCCAGTGCCCTAGCGCGTCGCTACGTCTACGTGCTCTCGCAGTCGCCCGTGCGGCCCAGCCTCGATGCGGGCCGGGTCGGCTGGTCGATGTACCCGCTCGACGGCGATGCGATGCGCGCCGCGGCGGCCCTGCTGGTGGGCCGGCACGATTTCAGCTCGTTCCGCGCCTCGGCCTGCCAGGCCCTCTCGCCGGTCAAGGACCTGCGGCGCCTGGAGATCACGCGCGTGGGCGACGGCGAGCGCTGCCGCTGGCACTTCGAATTCGAGGCCGACGCCTTCCTGCACCACATGATCCGCAACCTGATGGGCAGCCTGGTGCGCATCGGCCGCGGCGACGAGCAGCCCGAATGGATCACCGAGGTGCTCGAGGCGCGCAGCCGCAAGGTGGCCGCGCCCACCTTCTCCGCCGACGGCCTGTACTTCCTCGGCCCGTTGTACGACGCCAAGTGGGGTCTGCCGGCCGAGGCCACGTTCCAGGGCGACCGGGCTTCGTATGATGGTCCGCCATGACATCCCCCGCCTTCCTCGCCCCGCGCACCCGCATCAAGATCTGTGGCCTCACGCGTGAGGCCGACGTGGACGCGGCGGTCGAGGCCGGCGCCGACGCGATCGGCTTCGTGCTCTACCCGAAGAGCCCGCGCGCCGTGAGCGTCGAGCGCGCCGCCGAGCTGGCCTCGCGCCTGCCGCCCTTCATCACGCCGGTGCTGCTGTTCGTGAACGCGGACGCTCCCGAAGTCCTGGCCTCCCTGGCCCGCGTGAAGGGTGCCATCGCGCAGTTCCACGGGGAAGAAACACCCGAACAGTGCGAGGAAGCCACCGGCCCGGGACGCTTTCGTTACATGCGCGCCGCCCGGATTCCGCTGGGGGCTGCCGGGGCCGGCTTCGACCTCGTAAAATACGCGTCCGATTACTCCCGCGCCCAGGCCATCCTGCTCGACGCCCATGTCGAAGGTTATGGCGGAGGCGGCAAGGCTTTCGATTGGTCACTTCTTCCACCCGCCGTCGACGCTCACCTCGTCTTGAGTGGTGGGCTCACACCTGCAAACGTGAGCGATGGCATTCACAGCCTGCGGGCGCGCTGCAAGACGCTGTCCGTTGATGTGAGTTCGGGCGTCGAAATCGACGGTCCCGAGCACAAGGGCCTCAAGGACGCCGGAAAGATCCGGGCATTCGTCGCCGCCGTGAGAGCCGCAGATGCGGCGAACACTGTCAAAGCCTCGGCCGCCGACGCTTCGTCCTTCTCCAGTTAGCCGCCGCACCCGATCGCATTCGGGCTGCGGCCCATCGATCGAGAACCATGCAAAGCCAATTCCAGGACTACCAGCAACCCGACGCCAGCGGCCATTTCGGCCCCTACGGCGGCACCTTCGCGAGCGAAACGCTCACGCACGCGATCAACGAGCTGCGCGACGCGTATGCGAAGTTCAAGGACGACCCGGCCTTCCTGGCCGAGTTCCACTACGAGCTGAAGCACTTCGTCGGCCGCCCCTCGCCGATCTACCACGCCGCGCGCACCAGCCGCGAAATGGGCGGCGCGCAGATCTACCTGAAGCGCGAAGACCTGAACCACACCGGCGCCCACAAGATCAACAACGTGATCGGCCAGGCGATGCTCGCGCGCCGCATGGGCAAGCCCCGCGTGATCGCCGAGACCGGCGCCGGTCAGCACGGCGTGGCCACGGCCACCATCTGCGCGCGCTACGGCCTTGAGTGCGTGGTCTACATGGGCAGCCAGGACGTGAAGCGCCAGAGCCCCAACGTCTACCGCATGAACCTGCTGGGCGCGACCGTCGTGCCCGTCGAATCGGGCAGCAAGACGCTGAAGGACGCGCTCAACGAGGCCATGCGCGACTGGGTCACCAACGTCGAAAACACCTTCTACATCATCGGCACGGTGGCGGGCCCGCACCCCTACCCGACCATGGTGCGCGACTTCCAGAGCGTGATCGGCACCGAGTGCATCGCGCAGATGCCCGCCATGCTCGCGGCCGACGGCATCACCGGAGAAGCCGAGGGCAAACAGCCCGACGTGGTGGTCGCCTGCGTGGGCGGCGGCAGCAACGCGATCGGCATCTTCCACCCCTACATTCCGTTCGCGGGCACGCGCCTCATCGGCGTGGAAGCCGCCGGCGAAGGCCTGGACAGCGGCAAGCACGCCGCCTCGATCCTGCGCGGCAGCCCCGGCGTGCTGCACGGCAACCGCACCTACCTGCTGCAGAACGACGACGGCCAGATCACCGAGACGCACAGCGTCAGCGCCGGCCTCGACTACCCGGGCGTCGGCCCCGAGCACGCCTACCTGGCCGACATCGGCCGCGCCGAGTACGTCGGCATCACCGACGTCGAGGCGCTCGAAGCCTTCCACTACCTGTGCCGCACGGAGGGCATCATCCCCGCGCTCGAATCCAGCCACGCCATGGCCTACGCCCTGAAGCTCGCCAAGACCATGCGCCCCGATCAGTCCATCCTCGTGAACCTCTCGGGCCGCGGCGACAAGGACATCGGCACCGTCGCCGACCTGTCGGGTGTCGACTTCTACGACCGGCCCTCGATGCGCGGTCTGAGCGTGAAGGGAGGAAAGTGATGAGCCGCATTGCCACAAAGTTCCAGGCCCTGCAAACGCAAGGCCGTCGCGCGCTGATCCCTTATGTCACCGCCGGTTTCCCCTTCGCCGACATCACGCCCGAGCTCATGCACGGCATGGTCGAGGCCGGTGCCGACGTGATCGAGCTGGGCGTGCCCTTCTCCGACCCGATGGCCGACGGCCCCGTGATCCAGAAGGCCGGCGAGGCCGCGCTGGCACTGGGCGTCGGCATGAAGCAGGTGCTCGCCATGGTGGCCGCCTTCCGCACGAAGGACACGACCACGCCGGTCGTGCTCATGGGCTACGCCAACCCGGTCGAGCGCTATGACCTCGTGCACGGCAAGAAGGCCTTCATCCGCGACGCGGCCGCGGCCGGCGTCGATGGCCTGCTGGTCGTCGACTACCCTCCCGAGGAATGCGAGGACTTCGCCGCCGACCTGAAAGCCGCCGGCATCGACCTGATCTTCCTGCTGGCCCCCACCAGCACCGCCGAGCGCATGGCGCAGGTGGCGCGCATCGCGAGCGGCTACGTGTACTACGTGTCGCTCAAGGGCGTGACCGGCGCCGGCCACCTCGACACCGAGGCGGTCGGGCGCATGATCCCGCGCATCCGCGAGCACGTGAGCATCCCCGTCGGCGTGGGCTTCGGCATCCGCGACGCGCGCACGGCGCAGGCCATCGGCTCGGCGGCGGACGCCGTGGTCATCGGCACCAAGATCATTCAACTCATCGAAGACCAGCCCCGCGACAACGTGGTGCCCACGGTGCGCGAATTCCTGGCCGGCATCCGCGAGGCGCTCGACGCCCTGCCGGCCGCCACGGCCAAGAACGCGGCTGGTCGATAATCACTGCCCTCACAAGGAGCCCCCATGAGCTGGCTTGAAAAACTGCTACCCGCCAAGATCGCACAAACCGACCCGTCCGAGCGCCGCCAGGTGCCCGAGGGCCTGTGGATCAAATGCCCGGCCTGCGAGACCGTTCTGTACAAGACCGACCTCGAGCACAACCAGAACGTCTGCCCGAGCTGCAGCCACCACCACCGCATCGGCGCCCGCGCCCGCCTGGACGCCTTCCTGGACGCCGAAGGCCGCTACGAAGTCGGCCAGGAAGTGCTGCCGGTCGACGCCCTGAAGTTCAAGGACAGCCGCAAGTACCCCGAGCGCCTGAAAGAAGCGCTGGAGAACACCGGCGAGACCGACGCGCTGGTCGTCATGGGCGGCTCCGTCCACAGCATCAGCGTGGTCGTGGCCTGCTTCGAGTTCGAGTTCATGGGCGGCTCCATGGGCAGCGTGGTCGGCGAGCGCTTCGTGCGCGGCGTCGAGACCGCCATCGAGCAGAAGGTGCCCTTCGTGTGCTTCACCGCCACCGGCGGCGCGCGCATGCAGGAAGGCCTGCTCTCGCTGATGCAGATGGCCAAGACCAACGCCGCGCTCACGCGCCTGGCGAAGAAGGGCCTGCCCTACATCAGCGTGCTGACCGACCCGACCATGGGCGGCGTGAGCGCCGGCTTCGCTTTCGTGGGCGACGTGGTGATCGCCGAGCCCAAGGCGCTGATCGGCTTTGCCGGCCCGCGCGTGATCGAATCGACCGTGCGCGTGACGCTGCCCGAAGGCTTCCAGCGCGCCGAGTTCCTGCAGACCAAGGGCGCGATCGACTTCATCAGCGATCGCCGCGAACTGCGCAAGACCATCGCCAGCACGCTGGCCATGCTGCTGCGCCAGCCGGCCGACGCGGTGCTCTGACCTTCACCGTAGCTCAGGCTTCGGCCTGAACGCCCGCACGCCGAAAGGCGGTGCGGGCGTTTTGCTGTCTGGGGTACCCCGACGCGTCAGGCGCCGAGCCGGAACGCGAAGACCAGCAGGTTGCCCAGCACGATCGCCACCACCTGCAGCACCACGATGGCGGCCAGCGGCGACAGGTCGACGCCGCCGATCAGCGGAATGAAGCGCCGGAACGGCCGCACCAGCGGCTCGGCCAGGCGCGAGATCAGGTCGAGCAACATCGGCGAGGCGCCCGGAATCCACGACAGCACCGCATACACCACCAGCAGCGCCGTCAGGCCCGACACGGCCAGCTGCAGCAGGCCGACCAGCGACACCAGCGGCAGCGCCGTGATCCGCGCCAGGCTGCCGGCCAGCAGCCACAGCACCAGGAACTTGAGCATCACCAGCAGCCAGGCCGCGATCAGGCTCGCGAGGTCCCAGCGCTTCACCGCGGGCACGATGCGCCGCAGCGGCAGCACGATCCAGTCGGTGATAGCGAACACGAAGCGCCCCAGCGGATTACCGAAGGGCACGCGGTGGTATTGCATGTACAGGCGCAGCAGGCAGGCGCCGCCGAGCAGGCCGACGATCACGTCGAGAAGAAACGAGGGTATCTGGTACAACATGTCGGATGGGCAGGGAGGTGCGCACGCGCGCGACTGCTCCGATTCTGGACCACAAGCCTCGCCCCCGGCCACACCGCCCTACGGAACCCCATGCCTTTGCTCAGCGTCGTGCTCCCCACCTTCAACAGCGGCGAGTTCCTCATCGAGACGCTGCAGTCGCTGCAGGCACAGACCTTCACCGACTTCGAGCTGCTGGTCATGGACGACGCCAGCACCGACGGCACCTGGGAGCGCGTGGCCGCCTTCGACGACCCGCGCATCCGGCGGCACCGCAACGCCTGCAACGTCGGCCTGCCGGCCAACATGAACCTCGCGATGGCGATGGCCCGGGGCACCTACCTGGCGCGCGTCGACCACGACGACTGCGCCACGCCGGAGCGCTTCGCCAAGCAGGTCGCGTTCCTGCAAAGCAACCCGTCGGTCACCGTCGTCGGCAGCCAGCTCGAGCACTTCCAGGACCAGGCCGGCGTCACCGGCCTGCCGCTGGACGACGCGACGATCAAGGCCCGCATGGTGGAGGGCTACGACTACCTCGCGAACCAGAGCACGACCGGGCGCTTGGACTTCTACCGCGCGCACGGGCTGCAGTTCGACCCCAACCTCTACGCCGTCGACGACCTCGGGTTCTGGGTCGACTGCATGCTGCACGGCGCGCGCTTCGCGAACCTGCCCGAGCCGCTGACGCGCTACCGCATCCACCCGGGCATGACCTCCCGCACCTTGCCGCGCGACCGGCTCTATGCCTCGAAGGACCGCATCTACCGGCGCCTGCTGCCGCTGGTCTTCCCGCGCCTGCGGGGCCGCGAGTGCGAACAGCTGCTCACGCTGTACCGCAACCCCGGCGACATGCCCCAGACGCTGGCCCACCTGGTCGACCTGCATCGCGCGGCGCACAGCGCCCTGTCCGAGGTCGACACGCGCTGGGGCCAGAGCGCCGGCGAGTGCCAGCAGTCGATCCTGAACCTGCTCAACCACGCGCGCCACGCGTTCCAGATGCAGGGGATACTGCGGCCCGAGCACGCGACCGTCCTCAACCTGATCCTTCAACCCAGCTGACCGCGGCGACTGGCCCGGCCCTTTTCAACGTGCGCATTCCTCTCTTTCCGCTCGGTACGGTCCTGTTTCCCGGCGGCCTGCTGCCGCTGCGTGTCTTCGAGGTCCGCTACCTCGACATGGTCGGCAAGTGCCGCAAGGCCGGCACCCCGTTCGGCGTCGTCAGCCTGACCAGCGGCGCCGAAGTGCGCAAGGCCGGCGCCGAAGCCGAAAGCTTTGCCGCCGTCGGCACGCTCGCCGACATCCGCACCTTCGACGCGCCGCAAAGCGGCCTGCTGCAGATCGAATGCGTCGGCACGCAGCGCTTTCGCGTGCGCAGCAGCGAGCTGCAGAAGCACGGCCTGTGGATCGCCGAGGTCGACGCCGTCGCCGACGATGTCGACCTCGAGATCCCCGACGACCTGCGCCACACCGCCACCGCGCTGCGCCGCCTCATCGACACCCTCGAAGAGCGCCGCCACGCGCAGGGCGACACCGTGCGCCTGCCGATCGGCGCGCCCTACCGCCTCGACGACTGCGGGTGGGTGGCCAACCGCTGGTGCGAGCTGGTGCCGATGCAGCTCGAACTCAAGCAGCGCCTGATGGAACTCGACAGCCCGCTGATGCGCCTGGAGTTGGTCAGCGACCTGCTGGCGCGCACCGGCATCACCGACTAGTCACGGCCCGCCGCGAGATGAACCCGGCGCCGGTCCGCTTCCATTCGATCCTGCTGCGCGCGGGCGCGGAGGCCTTCGCGGACAACCACCGCGCCTACTGCGCACGCTGGGGCTATGCGCACCGCCTGCACGCCATCGGCACGCCGCACAACAGCGCGCGCACGCTGCTGGTCTACAAGTACAGCGTGGTGAGCGCCGCGCTGGCCGATGCGCCCGACGGCACGCTGCTGGTCTTCGCGGACGACGACGCGGCCTTTCTCGCGCCCCTGCCCGCGCCGACCGTGATCGGCGACGCGCCCCACTGGATCGCCGAGAACGAGCACCACCACCGCCCCGAGGGCAGCTGCTTCATGCTGCGTGCGGGCCCCGAGGCGACGGCCCTGGTCGCGTCCGTGCTCGAACGCCTGCGCACCGCGCCCGATGCAGGCACCGACCGCTGGGCGCACCGGGAACTCGAAGGCTTGGCGGCCCATCCGCACCACCAGCTCATCGACGGCCGGCACTACCCCAACCTGCTGTTCGCCCGCTTCGGCCACTACCTGCCGGAGGTCTCGGCCTTCGTGCTCTCGTTCAATCCTGCGGTCCACATCGATGTCCAGGACATGCGGGTGCGGGGCCTCTTCGTCGCGCACCTGAACGCGGTGCTGGCGCGCGACGGCCAGCTCTACGACGACCTGCCGCCTGCGCCCACAGGCGAGGCCGACTACGACGTGCGCAACGCCGGCCGCCTCGTCGCCTTGCTGACCAGCTACACGCCCAACATCGCGGGCTATGCCACGCTGTCGGAGCGCAACATCGCCGCGTACGCCGACCACCACGGCTACACCCACCACGTCTACCGGGACCTGCCCGCCGAGCTGCGGGGCCGGGTGGCCGGCAACTGGATCAAGCCGCGGCTGCTGCTCAAGCACCTGGCCGAACACGAGCAGGTCGCGTGGGTCGATGCCGACATCCTCATTCACGACCGCACACGGCCGCTCGCGTCCCTGCTGCGCGGCCGGCCAGTGGCGCTGGCGCGCGACGTGTCGGGCTACGAGTTCAACAGCGGCTTCATGGTGTTCTCGAACACGCCGGCCTGCATCGCCTACCTGGAGCGCGTGCAGGCGCTCGTCGATGACGTGCAGGACAAGCGCGGCGTCTACGCCTCGGGCGGTGACCAGGCCTTCTTCGTCGCCGCCTGGACCGAAGCCGGCGGCGACGCGGTCATGCCGCGCTCCGACGGCGTGTCCTTCAATTCGCACCCCGCGCTGTACGACGGCGACAGCTTCATGCTGCACTACATGGGCTACCCGGATCGCCTGCGCACGCTGGTGATGCAGCACGACGCCCAACGGATCACGCACCGCCACGCAGACGCGCCAGACGCCGCGACACCGCCGAACGGCTGAAAACGCTGAGGGTTAAGCTCCATTTTTGATAGCAACCCTCACAGAACTGACGGGCGCTTCAGGCCGATTCCGCTCAAGGCCGATGGGCTAAAATGCACGGCCCGCGCACACCCTCCCCCTTCTTGCTGCGCCCCCACACGCCTCCCATGTCCGACGAACAACTGCCCTCCTCTTCTCCCACGTCCACGGCCGACGACAACCAGCTCATCGTCGAACGCCGCGAAAAGCTCAAGCTGCTGCGCACGGCGCAGACCGAAGGCAAGGGGGTCGCGTTCCCGAACGACTTCAAACCCGGCCACCGCGCCGCGGCGCTAGTCGAACAGCATGGCGGCACCGAGCCCGAGGCGCTCGAAGCACAGGCCGTCGCCGTCAGCGTGGCCGGCCGCATGATGCTCAAGCGCGTGATGGGCAAGGCCAGCTTCGCGACCGTGCAGGACGCCACCGGCCGCATCCAGCTGTACGTGACGCGCGACGCCATCGGCGAAGAGGCGTACGCCGACTTCAAGCGCTGGGACCTCGGCGACATCCTCGGTGCCGAAGGCACGCTCATGAAGACCAAGACCGGCGAGCTGTCGATCAAGGTCAGCCGCCTGCGCCTGCTCACCAAGAGCCTGCGCCCGCTGCCCGACAAGTTCCACGGCATGGCCGACCAGGAGCAGAAGTACCGTCAGCGCTATGTCGACCTGATCACCGACGAGTCGGCCCGCGTGCGCTTCACCGCGCGCAGCAAGGCCGTGAGCGCGCTGCGCGAGTTCATGGTGGCCAACGACTTCCTCGAAGTCGAGACGCCCATGCTGCACCCGATCCCGGGCGGTGCGAACGCCAAGCCGTTCAAGACGCACCACAACGCGCTCGACCAGGAGATGTTCCTGCGCATCGCGCCCGAGCTGTACCTCAAGCGCCTGATCGTCGGCGGCTTCGAGCGTGTGTTCGAAATCAACCGGAGCTACCGCAACGAGGGCATCTCGGTGCGGCACAACCCCGAGTTCACGATGATGGAGTTCTACGCGGCCTACTGGAACTACCGCGACCTGATGGACTTCACCGAGACGCTGATCCGCACCATCGCCGACAAGGCCGTGGGCACGCAGCAGCTCACCTACGGCGGCAAGGCCGTCGACCTGACGCAGCCCTTCGAGCGCCTGACGATCCGCGAAGCGATCCTCAAGCACACCGATGCGGGCGATGGCGTGGACGACACCGCCTGGCTCATCAACGCCCTGCGCAAGCTCGGCCTGAGCGAAGAAAAGGACAAGCTCTCGCAGCGCAGCCTCGCCAGCCTGCAGGTCATGTACTTCGAGGAGACCGTGGAAGAGAAGCTCTGGCAGCCGACCTTCATCATGGAGCACCCGACCGAGATCTCGCCGCTGGCACGCGCCAACGACGAGCGCCCCGAGGTCACCGAGCGCTTCGAGCTGTACATCACGGGCCGCGAATTCGGCAACGGCTTCAGCGAGCTGAACGACGCCGAAGACCAGGCCGCGCGCTTCAACGCACAGGTGGCCGCCAAGGACAGCGGCGACGACGAAGCCATGTTCTACGACCACGACTTCGTGCGCGCCCTCGAATACGGCATGCCGCCCACCGGCGGCTGCGGCATCGGCATCGACCGCCTGATGATGCTGCTGACCGATTCGCCGAGCATCCGCGACGTGATCCTGTTCCCGGCGCTGCGCCGGGAAGGCTGACCCACCCGACGGGGACGCTGTCCGTGACCGACTTTCTCTGGCAAGACCGCGACAAGAAGGAATACGTCTACCCGTTCAACCCCAGGCCCGAGTGCCTGGACATGATCCAGCGTCCTCCCACAGTCGCCCTCGACATCGGGTGCGGCTCCGGTGGCGTGGGCCACGAACTGCGCCGGCGCCACCCCGGCTGCGAACTCTGGGGCTGCGAGTTCAACGCCTCGGCGGCGCAGGTGGCGCGCGAACATTTCGACAAGGTCGTCGAGCAGGACGTGGAAACCGTCGACTTCGCCGCGATGGGCCTCACACGCCCCTTCGACCTCGTGTGCCTGTTCGACGTGCTCGAGCACCTCGTCAATCCCTGGCAGCTGCTCAGCGGCCTGAAGCGCATCGTCGCGCCGGATGCGCAGATCCTGGTCAGCCTGCCGAATGCGTCCAACCTGCCGATGCTGTACGACGCCATGCGCGGGCATTGGCGCTACACCCATTGGGGCCTGCTCGACTTCACGCACCTGCGCTTCTTCACGGACTTCGACGCGCGCAAGATGTTCTACCAGACGGGCTTTCGCGTGATCGACCACCGGCTCGACTACCTCGGCGAAGGCCGCGGCATCTACGAGCGCCACCAGGCCGAGCCCTTCCCCCTGGTGCTGACGCTGGGCGGGCTCTCGCTGCAGGTCGCATCGGCCGACGACCTAGCGCGGCTGTGCGCCGACCGCAACCTGTATCTGCTCAGCCCGCACCACGGCGATTTCCGCGACGACAGCGAGCGCGAGATGGCGTCGAACAGCTACCCCACGACCTACACCTTCGGCGGCTGAAGCGCGGCGCGTGCCGCCCGCTCAGCCCAGGCGCTTGGAGCGCGCGTCGACGTCCGCCATGTACACCGACCGGTAGGGCTCCCCGAGCCCCACGAAGTGCACCAGCAGGCTGTCGTCGCCTGCCAGGTGCGGCGGCGTGTTGATGCTCAGCAGGTCGGTGACGACCGCGTCGCCGATCAGGCCGTGTTCGCCCAGCACCACATTCGTGTAGTACTGGTCGCCCTGGCTGGCGTACACGGTCGACTTGTCGTCGACGCCGGTGATGCGCTCCCACAGCTGCGTGAGCAGTTCGAGGTTACGCTCGGTGTGGCGGAACCCCATCACGCCCGAGTTGACGTCCCACGCGCCGATGTCCTTGGCGAACAGCAGATCGCGGCCTTCGAGCAGCGGCTCGATGCGCTGGGTCTGGTTGACGAACAGCGTGTCGGCGTCGATCCAGACCACCCACTGGTGCTGCGCGAGATGCCGCTTCACGAGCCAGCTCTTCACCCAGGCGCCGCTGATCGACGGATCGAGCTCGCCCGGGATCGCGCGGTAGACGTGGTAGCCGTACCCGTGCCGCTCGCAGTAGCGCCGCACGTTGTGCTCCGACACGCGCGCGTAGTCGTTGATGTGGTGCGTGTAGAGCGTGACGAAGGCAATGGGCGCCTGCGGGTTGACGCATGAATACACGTCTTCCGAGATCGCCGGATAGGCCGGCAGCGGCAGCACGGGCTCGCCGTCGGTCAACGCCGCATTCACCCGGCGCACCAGCAGGCGCTGCAGGTTCGCGTCGTGCAGCAGCTCATCCAGCACGCGGCCCTCGGCATCCAACTCCACCAGGGGCGCCAGATGCACCACGAAGATGCGGGCGGTGAACCAGTTCGCGATGCGCCACGAGACGTTCACGTAGCAGTCGCCGATGAGCCCGTTGCACAGCAGCAGGCCGGCCGGACGCAGCAGCTCGGCCGCATCAAGACGGGGCGTGACGCGCGCGACGACCTGGCTTGCCGCCCGGATGAGCGCATGCAGCAGCGCGCGGTTGGCCGCCGTGTTGCGCAGGATCATCAGGTTGCACAGCGGCAGGCCCTTGGGCCCGTCCACCACGAGCAGGTCGCGCCCTTCCATCATCGTTTCGACAGCCACCGGATGGAACACCACCGAATCGCCGTCCAGAAGGAGCAGCCAGTCGCCTTCGTCGAGCCCGCGCAGGCGGCGCAGCATCTCGGCGTACTTGGCGCAGTCGCGCAGCGCAGGATGCCCGGCGCGCTCAGTCTCCACCCAGGCATGGGGGTAGCCAAAACGGCGGCAGTAGTGGCTGTGGTTGCGCAGCACCGGCTCGTCGAGCCGGTCGAAAAAGGTCAGGCACAGCGGCATCGACGGCGTCCGGGTGGGGTGGTCATTGGGCCGCAGTCTATCGCGCGCTCCTGCCAACCCTCTACACTCTTGGGCCCTCCGATTTCCTGCTTGAATGAATCCCCTACGCACCCCGGCCATCGGCATCGATTTCGGCACTTCGAATTCCGCGGTCTCCTACGCCTCCCCCGGCGAGGCCGCGCGCCTGCTGCCCATCGAAGGCAGCGCCACCACCCTGCCGACCGCCCTTTTCTTCAACGCCGAGGACCGCAGCACGCACTTCGGCCGCGATGCCATCGCGCTGTACCTGTCCGGCGTCGAAGGCCGGCTCATGCGCTCGCTCAAGAGCCTGCTCGGCAGCCCGCTGATGCAGGAAAAAACCGCCGTCTACGACGGGCTGGTCAGCTTCGAGGACATCATCGCGCGCTTCCTGCACGAGCTGGTGACGCGCGCCGAACGCGAGCTGGGCCAGCGCCCCGAGCGCGTGGTCATCGGCCGCCCGGTGCATTTCGTCGACGACGACGCCAAGCGCGACCAGCGCGCCGAGGAAAGCATGCGCCACGCCGCCCGCGCGGCCGGCCTGCGCGACGTGTCCTTCCAGTACGAGCCCATTGCCGCGGCCTTCGACTACGAGCAGCGCGTCACGCGCGAATCGCTGATCCTGATCGTCGACATCGGCGGCGGCACCTCCGACTTCACCGTGGTGCGCCTGGGCCCCGAGCGCATGGCGCGCCCCGACCGCGCCGATGACGTGCTGGCCACCAGCGGCGTGCACATCGGCGGCACCGACTTCGACCAGCGCCTGAACCTGGAGCGCGTGATGCCGCTGCTCGGGCTGCGCCACCTCGGCCCGAGCGGGCGCGAGGTGCCCAGCAAGGTGTTCTTCGAGCTGTCGTCCTGGCATCTGATCAACTGGCTCTACGCCCCGAAGGCCGTGCGCCAGGCGCGCGAGCTGCGCACCAGCTACAGCGACCGCCAGCTGCACGACCGCCTGATGACGGTGCTCGAGGAGCGCCACGGCCACCGCATCGCCAGCGAGGTCGAGCAGGCCAAGATCAACGGCTCGGTCAGCGACGCCGAGGTGCAGATCGACCTGTCGTGCATCGAGGCGGGGCTGGCCTCGGCGCTGACGCCGACCGACATGGCGCAGCAGCTCGCGGCACCACTGGAGAACGTGGTGGCCTGCGCCCACGCCTGCGTGAAGCGCGCCGGCCTGCGCAGCGGCGACCTCGACGCCATCTACCTCACCGGCGGCTCGTCAGCCCTGCGCCCGTTCCAGCGGGCGCTGCGCGCGAGCTTCGCGGGCGTACCGCTGATCGAAGGCGACCTGCTCGGCGGCGTCGCGGCCGGGCTCGCCTATTCGGCGCGCACGGCGGGGTGAGCCGCAGATGAAGTACCTGTCCGCGTACCCGCCCGCGCTGCTGGCGCAGGTGAGCGAGCTGATGGCGGCCGACAAGCTCGGCGCCCTGCTGCGCGGACGCTACGCCGGCCTGCACGACATCCGCACCGACCGCGCGCTGTACGACTACGCCTGCGAACTCAAGGGCGAGTACATGCGCAAGGCCGAGCCGCTGGCCAAGGCGGTGTTCGACAACAAGCTGCACGTGGTGCGCCATGCGTTGGGCACCCACACCACCATCGCGCGCGTGCAGGGCAGCAAGCTCAAGACCAAGCGCGAGATCCGCGTGGCCAGCCTGTTCAAGACCGTGCCGCTCGAATGGCTGCGCATGATCGTCGTGCACGAGCTGGCCCACACGCGCGAGAAGAACCACGACAAGCCCTTCTACGCGCTGTGCACGCACATGGAGCCCGAGTACCACCGCTTCGAGTTCGAGCTGCGCCTGTACCTGACGCACCTGGAGGCGGGCGGTGCGCCGCTGTGGCCCGCGGCCGTAGGCGCGCCGGCCGCGGACTGACCCGGTACAGTCGTCGCCCATGACCCTGCCACGGCTGCACTTCACGTCCCTGTCCGAAGACGCGGTCTGCGGCGACATCGTGCGGACCTACCGCCTGGCGGCCGAGCGGCTGGGCTACCCGACGAGCTACACGCCGGCGAACATCGATCCCGGCGCGATCAACATCCTGTTCTTCTTCTGGAACTTCCCCTGGAAGAGCCTCGAGCCGTTCCACCCGAATTGCATCGTCGTCAACTTCGAGCCGATGGTCGAAGGCACGCATGCCTGGAACGACCGCTACCTCGACCTGCTCCCGCGCTGCTACCTGTGGGAGTACAGCAAGACCAACTTCCATCGCCACCGCGAGCTCGGCTACCAGAACGCTGACTACGTGCCGCTGGGCTGGGAGCCCGACGCGGCCCGCATCCTGCCGTTGTCGGAAGTCCTGCCCGAGGAGGAGCGCGACATCGACGTCTGCTTCTTCGGCTCGTTCACGCAGCGCCGGATCGACGTACTGGAGGCCCTGATGGCCCGCGGCCTGCGCGTCGAGATGACGCGCGGCGGGTTCTGGACCCAGGCCGAGCGCGAAGACCGCATGCGCCGCGCCAAGGTCATGCTGAACCTGCACAACTGGGAAGCGTCCCGCGTGGTCGAGACGCCCCGGCTGTCGATCCTGCTGCGCCATCGCAAGGCCGTGGTCTGCGAGCTCTACCCCGACAGCGAGATCGACCCCGCCTTCCGCGATGCGGTGGTGGGCGTGCCCTACGACCAGCTGGTCGACACCGTGGTCGCGCTGGTCGCGGATGCGTCGCGCCGCGCGCAGCTCGAACGCGACGGGCTCGACACGCTCGAGCGGGCCTTCGCGCCGCCGGACATCGGCCCCGCGCTCGAACGCTACTTCGCCTGGCGCGCCCAGCAGCCCGACCGCGTGCCGCCCGTGGCGATGCCGCGCGTGACGGTCTGCCTGACACCCGACGGCAGCGGTGATGACTGGCTGCAGGACCTGCGCGACTGGACGACACAAGCCGACGTGGCGCTGGAACTGGTCGTGGTGGCGGCAGGCCTGCCCGCAGCGGCCGAAAGCGAGGCGCGCGCCATCGCCCCCGACCTGCGCTGGATCGCGCTGCCCGTACCGTGCGACCGCGCCACCTTGCGCAACCTCGCGCTCGCACAAGCCACCGGCGAGCACGTCGTCTTCGCCGATGCGAGCGACCGCGCCCTGCCCGGCCGCCTGCAGCGGCAAGCTGCACTGCTCGCCGCCTGCCCGGACCTGGACATCGTCGGCTGCTGGAGCGAGACGCCCGCCGGGCCGCTGAAATACGCCCAGCGGCACGACGAGATCGTGGCCGAAGCGCTGGGCCCCGAGCCGCTGCGACTGTCGGCCTGCCTGGTCCGCCGCCGCTTCCTGGAACGCACCGGCGTGCGCCACGACCCCGAGTTCGCGGTGCACGACGGCCTGCAGATGCTGTGCCGCTGCATCGTGGCCGGCGCGCACTTCGCTGTCATTCCGGAGGTGCTGCATCGCCCCGCGCCGGCCGCGCCGCCAGCAGACCTCGCGCACGCCGCCTCGCTCGCCATGCGCGCGCGGCGCGCGGTGCTGCGTCACCTGCTGCCGCGCAGCCGTGTGGAAGACATCGACCTCATAGCCCAGCTCTACGCGCACCTGTGGCCGCCGCAGCGCGACTTCGCCGAACAGCTGCTGCGCACCGTGGCGCAGGCCTGCGCAGCGTCCGCCGGCACGCCGCGGATCGACGCTGAAATGCTGACGCGCGCGCTGCGCACCGAAACCCTGCGGCTGCTGCAGGTGTTCTTCCAGGCCGGCCTGGCCGACAAGCCCTGGCTGGAGTCGCTGTTCGAGACGCCCGAGGTGGCCGCCTTGCTCGGCCCCGCGGCGAATCAGCTACCGGTGCGGCCCTTCCGCGACTGAGCGCCGGCCAGCAGGCGTTGCGCCTGCACGTAGCGCGCCGAGGCCGTGAGCGCCTGCCAGTCGAGCGCTTCATCGCCCGGCAGCAGCGACCGGCGCCGCGCCTCGCTGGCCGCATCGCCCTGCCAGCGACCATCGGCCGCCGCGGCGGTGAAGCCGTCGAGCATCTCGTCCAGCGGCCGGCCCTCGCCGATGCTCTGGTTGCACAGCAGCGCCAGGTCGCAACCCGCCGCAAGCGCCGCAAGCACCGCGTCGGTGTAGCTCAGCAGCTGGCCGTCGATGTAGCGACCGGCCTCCATGCTCAGGTCGTCGCTGAACACCGCGCCGTCGAACGCAAAGCGCTGGCGCAGGATGTCCTTCAACCATTTTTCAGAGAAACCCGCCGGCCGCTTGTCGACCTTCGGGTAGATCACGTGCGCCGGCATCACGGCCGCGAGCGTGCCGCCCAGCCAGTCGTAGGGCCGCGCGTCGTCGGCCAGGATGGCCTTCAGGCTGCGCCGGTCGATCGGAATCTCGACGTGCGAATCGGCTTGCACGAAGCCATGCCCCGGGAAGTGCTTGCCGCAGTTGCGCATGCCCATCTGCAGCATGCCGTGCATCACGCTCTTGGCGAGCAGCGCGACCACGCGCGGGTCGCGGTGGAAGCTGCGGTCGCCGATCACGCTGCTGCCGCCGTAGTCCAGGTCGAGCACCGGCGCGAAGCTGAAGTCGACACCGCAGGCGCGCAGTTCGCCGGCCAGCACCTGCCCGGCGGCGGTGGCGACCTGTGTGGCGCGCAGGGCATCGTGCATCCACAGCTCGCCCAGGCTGCGCATCGAGGGCAGCCGCGTGAAGCCGTCGGTGCGAAAGCGCTGCACCCGACCGCCTTCGTGGTCGACGCAGATCAGCAGGTCGGGCCGGATCGCCTTGATCTCGGCGTTCAGCGCGGTCATCTGCGCGCGGTCCTGCCAGTTGCGGGTGAAGTGGATCACGCCGCCTACATGCGGGTTGGCAAGGCGCCGGCGGTCGGCGGCGGTGAGTTCGGTGCCGGCCACATCGATGAGGAGCGGCGCGTGGTTCAGGTCGGTCATGTCGGTCGATCGGTCGGCAAGGCGCAACGGCGCCGGGGATTCGTTCAGGCCTTTTCCACCACCACGAAGCTGGCGGCGTACTCGGTTTCGTCGGTGACGGTCACGTGCGCTGTCAGGCCCTGCGCCTCGAACCAGTCTTTCAGCTCGCCGTGCAGCACGATCACCGGCTTGCCGCTGCGCAGGTTGGCGATCTCGCACAGGCGCCAGCTCATCGGCATGCGCATGCCCAGGCCGATGGCCTTGCTGAAGGCTTCCTTGGCGGAAAAACGCGTGGCGAGGTAGCTCAGGCCGCGCTTGGGCCAGCGCGCGGCGCGGGCCTGCCAGATGGCGAACTCGGCGTCGCTCAGCACCCGGCGGGCGAAGCGCTCGCCCTGGCGCTCGAAGGTGGCCGCGATGCGGCGCACGTCGCAGATATCGGTCCCGATGCCGTAGATCATGCGGCGTCGGCGATGCAGCGCAGGTAGTCGCGCGTGGTCGCGGCGTACCCGAGTTCGAGCGCATCGGCGACGAAGGCATGGCCGATCGACACCTCGTGCACGCCGCGCACCGCGCGCAGGAACGGCGTGAGGTTGTCGCGGCTCAGGTCGTGGCCGGCGTTGACGCCCAGGCCCGCCGCATGGGCGGCCTGCGCCGCGGCCACGTAGCGCGCGAGCACGGCGGCTTCCTGCGGCGTGCCGCGCGAGGCGGCGTAGCCCTCGGTGTAGAGCTCGACGCGGTCGGCGCCCACGGCCTTGACGGCGGCCATCATCTCGGGGATCGGGTCCATGAACAGGCTCACGCGCACGCCCAGTGCCTTGGCTTCGGCGACCAGCGGGCGCAGGCGCTCGGCGTCTTCCGGGAAGCTCCAGCCGTGGTCGCTGGTCGACTGGGTTTCGCTGTCGGGCACGAAGGTGGCCTGGTGCGGCTTGAGCTCGCGCACGAAGTCCATCAGGTTGTGGAAGGGGTTGCCTTCGATGTTGAACTCGATGGCCGGCCAGTCCTTGGCGAGCAGTTCCGACAGGTCGCTCACGTCGTGCGCGCGGATGTGGCGCGCGTCGGGCCGCGGGTGCACGGTGATGCCCTGCGCGCCCGCGGCTAGGCAGGCCTGGGCCGCGCCCACCACGCTCGGGATGCCGAGGTGGCGCGTGTTGCGCACCAGGGCCACCTTGTTGAGGTTGACCGACAGGGCCGTGGTGGTGCGAGGGAGGGAGGACGAGGTATCGCTCATGGACGCAATCGCTTTCTTCTCTTCGTTCATGCGCCGCCCGCGCCGGCCCGGAGGTCGTCGGTGGGGGTGACGGCAAGCCAGTGACAGTAGCCGCCGAGCGTCGTCCTGTCGATGTCGCCGGGCGCCATGTGGTCGTAGGCGCCGGCACGGAAATGATGCTTGGACCAGTACTGGTCGGTGTGCCAGCCGTGGATGTGCAGCACGTCGCCGCCCAGGGTGCGATCGGCGTACGGCAGGTGGTCGAGCAGGCCCAGCGAGCAGCGCTGCGGGTAGGTGCGCCGCAATGCCAGCTCGCCGGCGTACATGGTGAGCACGTTCTTGCACCAGCCGGGCCACTCGCCCTGGAAATCGCGGAATTCCTCGTCGAGCAGCTTGTGGCAGTAGTCCAACTGGGCCTGCACGAAGTTGCCCACGAACTCGGTCGGCCCCAGCACCGACGCACCCACGTTGTGCAGCCCCGAATGAGGAAAGCCCCAGCGCGCGCTGCATTCGGAGAGCTTGCGGCGCACCTCTTCCTGGTACGCGTAGGCGCCGAAGCCGAAGCACAGCCCGGTCGGCTCGAAGCTGGCCATCGCCGGCGTGACGAAGGTGTCGCAGTCGGTCTTGAGGATCGCGTCGTAGTTGCGGCACACGGCGAGCACCGCCGGGTCGCACAGGTTCGCGATCGAATTGATGTAGCCGTAGCCGGCCCATTCGGGGTGCTGGTCGGCGTAGGGCAGGCCCGGAATCACGACGACGCGGTCGTCGGTGGGCAGCTGCGCGATGACGTTCGGGTGGCACACCGCGATCAGCTCGCCGCCGCGCGCGAAGACGCCGGAGACGATCATGCTCCGGTACAGCCAGTGGAACTCGTCGACGATTTCTTTCTTGTCGTCGACGTAGACGAGGACACCCAGACGCATGGCTTCGGTTCTCAGGTTGGCGTTTCGATCGATCGTGCGCCGGGCTAGAGCGCTTGCAGGTCTCTCATCATCTGCCGCGTGCGCAGCGTGGTCACGCCGCAATGGTAGTTGAGCAAGGCCCGCAGCTGGTTGCGCAGGGCACTGTTGCTGCCGGCGTTCATGGTCGCGACCTCGCGCAGGGTGGCGGTGAACGGGGTGCGGTCGTCGAGCACGCTCTGCAGCACCTGCCAGTCGGCACCGGCCAGCGCGGCCTCGTCCTTGGCCGCCTGGCGCAGGCCGGCTTCGGGCACGAGGGTGTAGCGCGTGCGGGCCGCCAGCGGCTCCAGGGTGAGCGTCTGCACGTCGAGCGAGGGCAGCAGGCCGACCGAGCGCAGCAGCAGCAGCTCGAAGGCGCGCAGCGCGGCGGCCTGCGTCGCGGCTTGGGCGCCCGCGTGGTCGCCGGCCAGCACCTGCACCACGCCGGCGTAGGCGTCGAACAGCGCCTCGTGCGCGTCGTCGCGCGCCAGCAGGCGCAACAGGAGTTCGTTGACGTAGTAGCCCGAGAGCAACGCCTCGCCGGTCGGCATGACGTGGCCGCCCATCCATTCAGCGCCTTTCAGCGTGCGGATCTCGGCGTCGCCACCGTAGTTGAGCTGCAGCGGCTGCAGCGGCAGCAGCACGGGACGGAAATTGGAACTCGGCCGCTTCGCCCCCTTGGCCACGAGCGCGATGCGCCCGTGGTGGCGGGTGAAGACCTCGAGGATCAGGCTCGACTCGCTCCAGTCGTAGCGATGGAGCACGTAAGCCGGTTCATGCGAAACGCGATGAGCGGCAGCCACTTCATTCGTAGCCGAAGGAGCGCACGCGCGCCTCGTCGTCGGCCCAGCCGGAGCGCACCTTCACCCACAGCTCGAGGAACACCTTGGCGTCGGCCAGCTTCTCGAGCTCGACGCGGGTTTCCATGCCGATGCGCTTGATGCGCTCGCCCTTGTCGCCGATCACCATGGCCTTGTGGCCATCGCGCTCGACCACGATGGTGGCGGCAATGCGCAGCAGGCGCTTCTGGCCCTTCTTCTGGGGCGGCTCTTCCTCGAACTTGTCGATGATGACGGTCGATGTGTAGGGCAGCTCGTCGCCCGTGAGGCGGAAGAGCTTTTCGCGCACCAGCTCGCCGGCGAGGAATTTCTCGCTGCGGTCGGTGAGCTCGTCTTCGTCGTAGAACCAGGGCTGCTCGGGCAGGTACTTTTCGCAGATGCCGAACAGGCGCTCGACGTCCTTCGAGTTCTTGGCCGACATCGGCACGAACTCGGCGAAGCTGTGCTTGGCCTGCATCGTCTGCAGCCAGGGCGCGATGTCGCCGCGGCGGTGCACGTTGTCCAGCTTGTTGGCCAGCAGCACCGTGGGGATGCCCTTGCCCAGCAGCTTGAGCACGCGCTCGTCGGCCGGCGTGAAGCTGCCGGCCTCGACCACGAACAGGATCAGGTCGACGTCGCCGACCGCGCCCTGCACGGTCTTGTTGAGCGACTTGTTCAGCGCGTTGGCATGCAGGGTCTGAAAACCCGGCGTATCGACGAACACGAACTGCGTGGCGCCCAGCGTGCGCATGCCGGTGATGCGGTGGCGGGTGGTCTGCGCCTTGCGCGAGGTGATGCTGATCTTCTGACCGACCAGCGCATTGAGCAGCGTCGACTTGCCCACATTGGGCTTGCCGACGATGGCGATCAGGCCGCAGTGCTGCGGCCCGGTGGCAGGCATTTCGCCTGCGGTGTCTTCGGGTCCCGCTGCGGGATTGGTTACATCGTTCATTCTGATTTCACGCGGCGCCGCGTGCCTTGAGCCGGATCAACATGGCGGCCGCGGCAGCTTGCTCGCCGGCGCGGCGCGAGCCGCCGATGCCGCGCTCGCGAAGGCCCAGCTCGGGCACCTCGCACTCGACATCGAAGGTCTGCTTGTGCGCTGCACCCAGCGTCGCTGCCACGCGGTACACCGGCAGCTTCATTTTGTGGCCCTGCAGCCATTCCTGCAATTCGGTCTTCGGGTCTTTCGCGGCGGCTTCCATGCGCGGATTGATCTCGACCGCCTCGTAGAGCCGGTGCACCAGCGCCTGCGCGGCGGCAAAGCCGGCGTCCAGGTAGACCGCGCCGATCAGCGCTTCGAGCGCGTCGGCCAGGATGGAGGGCCGGTTCGGGCCGCCCGAGCGGGCTTCGCCTTCGCCCAGGCGCAACAGCGGCGACAGCGCCAGTCCCAGCGCGAGCCGGTGCAGCGTGTCCTGCTTGACCAGGTTGGCCCGCACGCGCGACAGGTCGCCCTCGGGCAGTTCCGAGAGACGGATGTACAGCAGGTGCGAGACGGCCAGGTTCAGCACCGAGTCGCCGAGAAACTCGAGGCGCTCGTTGTGGTCGGCCGAGAAACTGCGGTGCGTGAGCGCGAGCTGGAGCAGGCGCGGGTCCGAGAACGTGTACTGAAGGCGCGCCTGCAGCGCGACGAGGCTGCCGTCCACCTTCTTGTTCGACACCGCGGTCAGCGGGACGCGCCCTTGTATTTGAGCGTCAGGTAGGCCGGCCCGAACAGGGGAATCTCGCGCTCGTACGCATACGACACGACGACCTTGTCGCCCACCTTCTTGATCTCGAGGTCCCGGCCGCTGACCGACTTGAAGTCGTCGATGGCCTGGGCACGGTCGAAGATCGCGCGGATCTCGGGCACCGTGGCGCCTTCCTTGGCCTTGTTGGCGGCCTTGTCGATGGCCTGCCATTCGATCAGCGTCGGAATGACCTGCGCGACGACAACGCCCACGCAGCCCAGCACCGCCGCGACGAACACCAGGCCGATGAACGAGATGCCGCGCTGGTGCGCGGCACTGCCACGGACGGACCGACTGTTGGTTCTCATGCCCTCTTACCCCTCGAACAGTAACGTTGACTGTTGATTAATTATTGAAACGGACCGATGCGACCGAGATCGCCGAAGTTCATCCAGACGAAGAAGGCCCTGCCCACGATGTTCTTGTCCGGTACAAATCCCCAGAAACGGGAATCGGCCGAATTATCGCGGTTGTCGCCCATCATGAAGTAGTTGCCTTCGGGCACCTTGCACACCACGCCCTCGACCGAGTAGCGGCAGTTCTCGCGGAATGGGAAGTCGCTGGCACCCGGCACGAAGGCGGGGGCGTTCTCGTCGTTGAGGATCTTGTGCTGCTTGCCGCCGAGG
Organism: Variovorax boronicumulans NBRC 103145; assembly: GCF_001591345.1. Taxonomy (GTDB): domain Bacteria; phylum Pseudomonadota; class Gammaproteobacteria; order Burkholderiales; family Burkholderiaceae_C; genus Variovorax; species Variovorax boronicumulans. The sequence goes on from NZ_BCUS01000044.1 coordinate 23,059, forward strand.
TCTTCATCGAACTGCTTCAGGATGCGCATCGACTCGCCATCGAGGTAGTCGGCGATCGGGGCCTTGCCCACCGGCTGGCCGTTGATCGTGAGCTTCTTGTTCAGGTAGGCCACCTCGTCGCCCGGGATGCCGACCACGCGCTTGATGTAGTCCATGCTGGGCTTGGGCGGGTAGCGGAACACCACCACGTCGCCGCGCGCCAGCGGCGTGCCGTCGGTGAGCTTGGTGTTGACGACCGGCAGGCGCAGGCCGTAGGTGAACTTGTTGACCAGGATCAGGTCGCCGGTCAGCAGCGTGGGCATCATCGAGCCCGAGGGAATCTTGAAGGGCTCGTACAGGAACGAGCGCAGCAGGAACACCACCAGGATCACCGGGAACAGGCCCGCGGTCCAGTCGAGCCACCAGGGCTGCATCAGCAGGCGCTCGCTGGCCTTGGCGTCGGTGGTGTCGACCTGGGTGATGCCCTGCCCCGCCAGCCGCGTGTTGCGTTCGGCGATGGAGCTCTCGAGCGTGGCGGCGGCGCGTTCGCGCTGCGGCAGGAAGTAGAAGCGCTCGGCCAGCCAGTAGACCCCGGTGACCACCGTGGCCACGAACAGCAGCAGCGCGAAGTTGCCTTCGAGCGCGCCGAAATACCAGGCGCCGACGTAGCTGGCGAACGCCGCGAGAACCAGGGTGGTGAGGTATGCCATGTTCGTGGTGATCAGTCTTCGACTTGCAGAATCGCGAGGAAGGCCTCTTGCGGGACTTCGACGGAACCGATCTGCTTCATTCTTTTCTTGCCCGCCTTCTGCTTCTCGAGCAGCTTCTTCTTGCGGGAGATGTCGCCGCCGTAGCACTTGGCGAGCACGTTCTTGCGAAGTGCCTTGATTGTCTCACGCGCAATGATCGTGACCCCGATGGCCGCCTGGATCGCCACGTCGTACATCTGGCGCGAAATGATCTCGCGCATCTTCGAGACCACGGCACGGCCGCGGTACTGCGACTGGCTGCGGTGCACGATGATCGACAGCGCATCGACCTTGTCGCCGTTGAGCAGGATGTCGACCTTCACCACGTCGGACGCACGGTACTCCTTGAACTCGTAGTCCATGGAGGCGTAGCCGCGGCTCACCGACTTCAGCTTGTCGAAGAAGTCGAGCACGATTTCGCCCAGCGGCATCTCGTAGGTCAGCATGACCTGGCGGCCGTGGTAGGCCATGTTCAGCTGCACGCCGCGCTTCTGGTTGGCCAGCGTCATGACGGAGCCGACGTATTCCTGCGGCATGTACAGGTGCACGGTGACGATGGGCTCGCGGATCTCCGCCATCTTGCCGACGTCGGGCATCTTGGACGGGTTCTCCACCATGATGACTTCGCCGTCGTTGCGCACCACCTGGTAGACCACGCTAGGCGCGGTCGTGATCAGGTCCTGGTCGAACTCGCGCTCCAGACGCTCCTGCACGATCTCCATGTGCAGCAGGCCCAGGAAGCCGCAGCGGAAGCCGAAGCCCAGCGCCTGGCTCACTTCGGGTTCGTAGCGCAGCGACGAATCATTGAGCTTGAGCTTCTCGAGCGCGTCGCGCAGCGAGTCGTACTCGCTGGCTTCGGTCGGGTACAGGCCCGCGAACACCTGCGGCTGGATTTCCTTGAAGCCGGGCAGCGCCTCGGTGGCCGTGGCGGCGGCGCCGCCGGTGCCGGGACGGATCAGCGTGACCGTGTCGCCGACTTTGGCCGCCTGCAGCTCCTTGATGCCCGCGATGATGTAGCCCACCTCGCCGGCTTCGAGCGACGCGCGCGCTTCGTTGGCGGGCGTGAAGACGCCGATGCTGTCGGCGTTGTACATGGCGCCCGAGGCCATCATCTTGATGCGCTCGCCCTTCACGAGGCGGCCGTCGACCACGCGCACCAGCATCACGACGCCGACGTACGGGTCGAACCAGCTGTCGATGATCATCGCGCGCAGCGGGCCGTCGGGATTGCCGCGCGGTGCGGGCATGCGCGCGACGATGGTCTCGAGGATGTCGTCGATGCCGACACCGGTTTTTGCGGAGCACGGAATCGCGTCGGTCGCATCGATGCCGATCACGTCTTCGATCTCAGTGCGCGCGTTGTCGAGGTCTGCATTCGGCAGATCGATCTTGTTGAGCACCGGCACCACTTCGACACCGAGGTCGAGCGCGGTGTAGCAGTTGGCCACCGTCTGCGCTTCAACGCCTTGCGATGCGTCGACAACGAGCAATGCGCCTTCGCATGCCGACAGCGATCGGCTCACTTCGTACGAGAAGTCGACGTGGCCCGGCGTGTCGATCAGATTGAGGTTGTAGACCTGTCCATCGCGTGCCTTGTAGTGCAGCGCGGCGGTCTGCGCCTTGATGGTTATCCCACGCTCTTTTTCGATGTCCATCGAGTCGAGCACCTGCGCTTCCATCTCGCGTTCCGCGAGGCCGCCGCAACGTTGGATCAAACGGTCTGCGAGCGTCGACTTGCCATGATCGATGTGCGCAATGATCGAAAAATTTCTGATGTGATTCATCAACGGGAACGCTTAAGTACTTGAATTGGCTCGGGCGCCGAGGGGCGGGGCCAAGAAAAAAGGGCGCGTCTTCTGGAGACGCGCCCTGAACCAACAAGCAATGGCAACTGCAGTAGTTGGAACTTCATTGTAGGCAAAAAGGGAAGCACGTACATCCGGGAACAGGGTCCAAAGGGCTCGTTGCAGGTCCACAACATCAAAGATACTCACAACTTATCAACAGGATCGGTGGAGCAGTAGCTGAACAACTTGTGGGCGATCTGTGGAGCACCGGTGGACGGCTGTGTGACATCTCGCATCGTGAAGGCCATCGCCCTCTTTATGCGCTGACTGGCCGCCAGGAGCTGTCTATTCTACCGAAATTCGTCCTTAGCCCTTTTATAAGTTAGTGATTGCAAACAAATCCTGGCGTTTTCAAGGCCCCGGATTTTTTTAGAGGCCGGCGCCGAAGCGTCGTAAACACCTCGAAAAAATGGCCCCAAACCCGACTGCCGGGTGGGGCCACTTGACGCCGCCGCCGTATCAGCGTGCGGGTCGGATCAGGGCGTACTGTGCCCAGTCGCCCCGGCGGTAGAGCACGCTGAGCGACTTGGCCTTGTCCGCCTTGGCGACCGCCGCCTCGAATTCGCGGGCATTCGCCACCTCGAGATTGCCCACCGCCAGGATGACGTCACCCTCGCGCAGGCCGGCCCGCGCCGCGGCGTCGTTGGCGGCATCGACCTTCACACCGCCCTTCAGCTTGAGCTCTTTCTTCTGCGCATCGCTGAGGTCGCTGACCGCGAGGCCGAGCGACTTGAGGGCCGCGGAAGCAGACGGCTTCGCAGCCGGCTCGTCGCGGTCGGTTGCGCGTTTGGCGGGCTTGTCCGGCTCGATCTCGGCGATGGTCACGCTGAGGTCGCGCGAGCTGCCGCGGCGGAACACGGTCAGCGTGCTCTTGGTGCCCGGCTTGGTATTGCCCACGAGGCGCGGCAGGTCGCTCGGCTTCTCGATCGCCTTGCCGTCGAACTTGGTGATGACGTCGCCCGGCTCCACGCCGGCCTTCTCGCCCGGCGAACCGGCTTCGACGCCGCGCACCAGCGCGCCCTGCGCCTTGCCCAGGCCGATGGCTTCAGCCACGTCCTTGGTGACCTGGTCGATCTGCACGCCGATGCGCCCGCGCGAGACGCGCCCCGAGGTGCGCAGCTGCTCGCTGACGCGGATCGCCTCGTCGATCGGGATCGAGAACGAGATGCCCATGAAGCCGCCCGAACGCGAATAGATCTGGCTGTTGATGCCCACCACTTCGCCGCGCATGTTGATCAGCGGGCCGCCCGAGTTGCCGGGGTTGATGGCCACGTCGGTCTGGATGAACGGCAGGTACTCACCCGTGTCGCGCTGCTTGGCGCTCACGATGCCGGCCGTGACGGTGTTCTCCAGGCCGAAGGGCGAACCGATCGCCATCACCCACTCGCCCACACGCAGCTTGGAGATGTCGCCCACCTTCACCGCGGGCAGGCCTGTGGCTTCGATCTTCACCACGGCCACGTCGGTGCGCTTGTCGGCACCGATGATCTTGGCCTTGAACTCGCGCTTGTCGGGCAGCGTGACCAGCACCTCGGAGGCGTCTTCCACCACGTGCGCGTTGGTCATGACGTAGCCGTCGCCCGTCAGGATGAAGCCCGAGCCCACGCCGCGCGGACGCTCTTCTTCCTGCTGCGGACGGTTCGGGCGCGGCCCCTGGCGCGGCGTGCCCGGCAGCGGCTGGCCGAAGAAGCGGCGGAAGAACTCCTGCATCTCCTCGTCCATCTCGCCGTTGCCGCCGCCGCGCTGCGCGACCTTCTCGACGGTGCGGATGTTGACCACGGACGGCCCGACCTGGTCGACCAGGTCGGTGAAGTCGGGCAGCGTGCGCGTCTGCGCATGCACCGACTCGACCGGCAGGAAAGTGGCGCCGGCCGTCAGTGCCAGCGCAAAGGCCAGCAGGCCGGAACGAAGCTTGTGTCCCTCGACTTTGAACATCATCGGTTGTCTTTCCAAAAGAACAGAGCTGCAAATAACGACAGAGGCTATGAGTACCCGGCGCCGGCTTGGTTCAGCCCGAACGCCTGCACGGCGTCAGCGCATCGCCCGTCAGCGCGTGCGCGCGAGGCTCTGGGCAAAGGCATTGAGCGTCTGCTGCGGCACCTCGCCGACCGCGGTCAGCCACCAGTCGCTGGCCGGTGCGGGCAGTCGTCGGCGGATCGCGTTGGTGGCGCCGATGGTCAGCACGCCATCGCCTGGCGTGCGCGCGGGATCGTAGCGTTCGATGAAGAGCGAGACCGTCGCCAGGCCATCGGAGAAGGTCCACTGGACGGTGGTCGCCTCGGGCTTGGGCGGCTTGCCGTCGCCGGCGGGCAGCGCGGGGCGTCGGAAGAAGCTTCGGGGCTTGAATCCGGCCACGGGTGTGCGCAGCATCCAGCCTTCGTCCTGCGCCGTGCTGCGCTCGAGTTCGAGCTTCTCGATGCGGTAGCCGCTCGTGTTGGCCATCATCTGCGCCAGTGCCTGCGCCTTCACGGGCGCATCGAGCTGCAGCTCGGAGAACGCCGACTGCTCGACCACGCGGGTGTCGCTGTCGACGGTCTGGAGCTTCACCACGAGGCCGGAGCGGCGTTCGCTCCAGATGCGGTAGCCGAAGCGCAGGCCGTCGCGCGGCACCAGCTGCACCACGTCGGCATCGAAGCCCGCGACGCGGTCCTTGCCGATGGCGCGCACGTCGTAGTAGTCGCCCACCGACGAATCGGGCTTGTCGGGCAGGTTGGGGAAAAGGTCGAGGTTCTCGCGCTTCTCGACCTTCACGACCTTCGCCTCAGGCAGGAAGGTCATCACGTTGCGGTTGCGCCGGAAGGTCGAGCGCGGCGGGCCCGACAGCGCTTCGATGCGCTCCAGCTGGTGATCGCCGTCGCGCACATGCCAGATGCGCGCGCTCGACAGATCGCCACCTGGCGCCGACACCACGAAGGTGCCCACGTAGCTGCGCTGCCGTGCGCCCGCATGCATGCGCTGCAGCCACTCGGTCACGCCCATGGCCGGCGGTTCGTCGGTCTGCGCCGAGGGCACGCTCTTCGTGTTCGCCGCACCGTAGCGGGTCTGCGCGGTGGCCATCTGCCCCAGGCAAAGAACAGCAAACGCGAGCACCAAGGTGCGTGCGGAAATCGGCATGTGAACAACGGTCATTGCAGGCGGCGACGGTCGCGCAATCAGCGCGTGGGGCCCTCGAAGGTGGCGTTCCGCAGGAAACCGGACGGCATTTGCGACGCACCACCGGCCTGCTGGTGGGCTTCGAGCAACTGGTCAAGGCGCGGATCGCGCAGCATGACCTGCGGATTGCCGCTGCCGACCAGCACGCGAGTCGGCGTCAGGGCACCGTTGCCCGGCAGCTCGCTGCCACCGGCTGCGGCCGCCAGTACCGAGTTCGCCACGGGCGGCTGCACTGCGGCCAACTGGGCACCGCCGTTCGGCACCGCGGCACCATTGCCGACCAGCGTCCAACTGATGGCCGCCACGGCCATCAGCGACGCGGCGCCGGCCACCAGCTTCCAGCGGAAAACCGGCTCGTTGGCCGCCTCGGCGCGTTGCCGCACGGACATCGCGGCCGGCACGGCGGCCAGCGGCGCCACGGCCGCGGGCGGAGCGATCACGACCGGCTCTTGCGCCAGCCGCTGCTGGAAACGCGCCAGGAAGGCCGAGGTGTCGCTGCAGCGCGAATGCGCCGACGAGCGCAGCACGTCGCCCACCACGTGGTACGCGTGCCAGGCGTCGCGCGAGTCTTCCTCGGCGCAGACGGATTCGATCGCACGCGCGAACGCCTCGCCCTGCAAATGGCCGTCCGCCAGCGCGGACACCTGTTCCCGAACCGTCATCGTCTGATTCATGTCATTCACCTGCTGATCTACCAACGCTTGCCGGACTGGTTGTCCAGCAGCGGCTTGACCCTGGCCGAAATGGCCTCGCGCGCCCGGAAAATACGCGAGCGCACCGTGCCGATCGGGCAATCCATGACCTCGGCAATCTCTTCGTAACTCATCCCCTCGATCTCGCGCAGCGTGACCGCCTGGCGCAACTCGGTGGGGAGCGCTTCCATGGCAGCCTCGACGGCACTGGCGATTTCATTCGCCGCCATGACCGATTCGGGGGTTTCATCGCTGGTTGGTTCGTTTCCAGGACGGTAAGTTTCATCTTCGTCGTCCGAGGACGAACGCAGTGCGCTTTCGGAGACGGTCGGATCGCGCTTCATGTCCACCAACGCCTTCTTGGCGGTGTTCACGGCGATCCGGTACAGCCAGGTGTAGAACTGCGCCTCGCCGCGGAACTGGTGCAGTGCGCGGTAGGCGCGGATGAAGGTCTCCTGGGCGATGTCCTCGATCAGGTCGACATCGCGCACCATGCGCCCGATCAGCCGTTCGATGCGGCGCTGGTACTTGATGACCAGCAGCTCGAACGCCTTCTGGTCGCCCGCGACGGTGCGCTGCACCAGCTGGAAATCGACCTCACCCGGGCGCGGCGCCTGCGCCGCCTCATCGGGCAGCGCGGACTCCGGAGGCACGGGAGGCAAGGAAGTGGTCATCGAAACGGATCAGGGCGCGTCGGCCGGAGCGGTCGCGCGCCAGGGGTCGCCGGCCACCTCGGCGACCGGGGGCCGCGCGTAGACCGCACGGCGCACGTCGCGCCAGCGCTCGGGCATGGCCCGCTGCTCGAGCCAGACCCAGCGGGCCGCGCGGCCGGGTTCGGCCAGACGGACCAGCAGCAGCGACTGGAAATCGAGCGCCACGACGGCGCGCGCAGCGAGCACGCCGCGCGACGGATCGGCACCGGTCAGCGACCAGTGCAAGCCATCGAAATGCAGCGTGGCCGCACCGTCCCGCCGCAGGCCGAAGCCTGCCGCGACACCAGAGAAGACGACGCTGAGGAGCAGCAGCAGCTGACGCCAGCCATTGCTATCGAACAGATAGCAGGCTGCGCCGGCGCAGCAGACGCCCAGAGTCCAAAGGGCCAGAAGAATCCGGGTCGCGCCGCGGGTGCGCCCCACCGGATAGGTCACCGACGGTGCGCTGTGCATGGGAGAGCGACGCTCAAGCGCGCTTGAACACCAGCGTGCCGTTGGTGCCGCCGAAGCCGAAGTTGTTCTTGACCGCGACATCGATCTTCAGATCGCGCGCCTCGTTGGCGCAGTAGTCGAGATCGCACTCCGGATCCTGGTTGAAGATGTTGATCGTCGGCGGGCTCTTCTGGTGATGCAGCGCGAGCACCGTGAACACCGATTCGATGCCGCCCGCGCCGCCCAGCAGGTGGCCGGTCATGGACTTGGTCGAATTGACGACGAGCTTCTTCGCGTGATCGCCGAAAGCCAGCTTGACCGCGTTGGTCTCGTTGAGGTCACCGATCAGCGTCGAGGTGCCGTGCGCGTTCAGGTACTGGACCTCGTCGGCGTTGACACCCGCATTGGCCAGTGCCATCGCCATCGAACGGCGCGGGCCGTCGACGTCGGGTGCGGTCATGTGGTACGCGTCGCCCGTCATGCCGAAGCCGGAGACTTCCGCGTAGATCTTGGCGCCGCGCGCCTTGGCGTGTTCGTACTCCTCGAGCACCAGCACGCCGGCGCCCTCGCCCAGCACGAAGCCGTCGCGGTCCTTGTCCCACGGGCGCGAGGCCGTGGCGGGATCGTCGTTGCGGGTGCTCAATGCGCGAGGCGCGGTGAAGCCGCCGATGCCGAGCGGAGAGATGGTCGATTCGGCGCCGCCCGCGATCATGACGTCGGCATCGCCGTACTCGATCATGCGTGCCGACGTGCCGATGGCATGCAGGCCGGTGGTGCAGGCGGTAACCACTGCGATGTTCGGGCCCTTGAAGCCGTACTTGATCGAGACGTGGCCCGAGATCATGTTGATGATCGACGCCGGCACGAAGAACGGCGAAATGCGGCGCGGGCCGCGGCTCGCGTACTCGCCGTGCGTCTGTTCGATCATCGGCAGACCGCCGATGCCCGAGCCGATGTTGCAGCCGATGCGCACGGCCTTTTCATAGGACAGCGCTTCGCCGGTCGGCAGTCCGCTGTCCTGCACCGCCTGGATGGCGGCGGCGAGTCCCAGATGAATGAAGCGGTCCATGTGACGCGCTTCCTTCTCCGAGATGTATTGGGTGATGTCGAAACCCTTGACCTCACCGGCGAACTTGCAGGCGAAGGCGCTTGCATCGAACGCGGTGATGTTCGCAATGCCCGACTTCCCGGCCAACAGGTTGGTCCAGGATTCGGTTGCGGTGTTTCCGACAGGAGCGATGCAACCGAGTCCGGTCACGACGACGCGGCGTTTGGTCATGCCGGCAAACCTTTCTGGAAGCGCTGGACAGCTGCCGAGCGGCGCGGGCGGTTGAAAAAAGAGCCGCCGGCCGTCGTTGCAGTGTCAGCTGGCCGATCAGGCCTTTTGATTCTTGGTGGCGTAGTCGACGGCGTTCTGCACCGTCGTGATCTTCTCGGCGTCTTCGTCCGGGATCTCGATGCCGAACTCGTCTTCGAGTGCCATCACGAGTTCGACCGTGTCGAGCGAGTCAGCGCCGAGGTCGGCCACGAAAGCCTTTTCGTTCGTCACTTGGGACTCTTCCACGCCGAGCTGCTCGGCGATGATTTTCTTGACACGTGCTTCGATATCGCTCATTTGATTCCCTCTAAGGGTTGTAGGTAACTGGTGGATTTTAGCCGGGCGGCCCGTGGCATTTGCCCCGCGCTTCGGTACGGAAAAAGATTGCGCCTTTCGGCTACATGTGCATGCCGCCGTTGACGTGCAGCTCCTGCCCCGTCACGTACGAGGCCTGCGGCGATGCGAGGTAGGCCACCGCATGCGCGATGTCGGCCGGCTTGCCCAGGTGGCCCAGCGGGATCTGCGAGAGCAGCGCCTGTTGCTGGGCTTCCGGCAGGCTGGCCGTCATGTCGGTTTCGATGAAGCCCGGCGCGACACAGTTGACCGTGATGTTGCGGCTGCCGAGTTCGCGGGCCAGCGCACGGGTCATGCCCGACACGCCGGCCTTGGCGGCCGCGTAGTTGGCCTGGCCGGCATTGCCGGACGCGCCCACCACGCTCGTGATGCTGATGATGCGGCCATAGCGCTGCTTCATCATCGGGCGGATCACCGCGCGCGAAAGGCGGAAGACGGCCTTGAGGTTGGTGTCGAGCACCGCATCCCAGTCGTCATCCTTCATGCGCATGGCGAGCGTGTCGCGCGTGATGCCGGCGTTGTTGACCAGCACGTGGATCGCGCCGTAGGCCTGCACGATCTCGTCGATCAGGGCTTCGACGGCAGCGCCGTCGTTCACGTCGAGCGCACGGCCGCGGCCGTCGAACGCGCTCAGCGCCTGGGTGATCTTGGCAGCACCGTCGTCGGTGGTGCCGGTGCCCACGACCTTGAGGCCGCGCTGCGCGAGTTCGAGCGCAATGGCGGCACCAATGCCGCGCGTTGCGCCGGTGACCAGGGCGACCTGGCCTTCGAATTTGGGAGTGCTCATAAAAGAGAAAAAGTATCGGGGCCTGGCGGCGTTCAGCCGGCGAGCGATTGTCGGACGTCCGCGAGGGTGGCTGGGTCGTACACCGACGCGGCTTCCAGTTCGGGGGCGATGCGCTTCACCATGCCGGCCAGCACCTTGCCGGGACCGCACTCGATGATGGCGGTTGCACCGCGCAGTTTCAAGGCCTGAACGCTCTCGACCCAGCGCACCGGACCGGCGGCCTGGCGCACCAGGGCGTCGCGGATGCGATCGGCATCGGTCTCGACGGCCACGTCGATGTTGTTGAACACCGGAATCTGCGGCGCGGCCAGCGCCACGCTCGCGAGCTTCTCGCGCAGGGCTTCGGCCGCGGGCTTCATCAGGCTCGAATGGAACGGCGCCGACACCGGCAGCGGCAATGCGCGCTTGGCGCCGTTGGCCTTCAGCAGCTCGCAGGCCTTGTCGACCGCGGCCTTGCTGCCGGCGATCACGGTCTGCATCGGATCGTTGAAGTTCACGGCCTCGACCACTTCGGCGCTGCCGGGGCCGAACGTGGCGGTGGCTTCGGCGCAGCCGGCGACCACCTTGTCGGACGCCATGCCGAGGATCGCCGCCATCGCGCCAACGCCGACCGGCACCGCCTGCTGCATGGCCTGCGCACGGAAACGCACCAGCGGCGCGGCCTGCGCGAGCGTGAGCACGCCCGAAGCCACCAGCGCCGAATACTCGCCCAACGAATGGCCGGCGACCACGCACGGCGTGGCGCCGCCTTCGGCCAGCCAGGCACGCCAGGCGGCCACGCCAGCCACCAGCATCACGGGCTGCGTGTTGGTGGTGAGCGCCAGCTCTTCCTTGGGACCGTTCTTGATCAGCGCGCCGATGTCTTCGCTCAGCGCCTCAGAGGCTTCGCGCAAGGTCTCGACCACGGCCGGGTGATCGCCCCAGGCGTCGAGCATGCCGACCGCCTGCGAGCCCTGACCCGGAAAGACAAAAGCAAAGGATTTCATTGTTGTTTCTTCGTCACCGCGCCGACGCCCGCTTCGGGGCGCCGCGACGCACTACAGATTCAATAGCACCGCGCCCCAGGTGAAGCCACCGCCCACGCCTTCCAGCATGAGGGTCTCACCCTTCTTCACCTTGCCCGAGCGCACGGCTTCGTCGAGCGCCAGCGGGATCGAGGCGGCCGAGGTGTTGCCGTGCTCGTGCACTGTGACGACCAGCTTCTCGCGCGGCAGCTTCAGCTTCTTGGCCGTGCCTTCCATGATGCGGATGTTGGCCTGGTGCGGGATCAGCCAGTCGATGTCGGCCTCGGTCTTGCCCGCCTTGGCGAGCGTGGCGCGCGCGGCGTCTTCGAGCACGCGCACCGCCAGCTTGAAGACGGCCTGGCCGTCCATGTGCAGCAGCGGCGTGCCGAGCACGTTGCCGCCCGACACATGGCCCGGCACGCACAGGATGCCGACGTGCTTGCCGTCCGCATGCAGGTCGCTGGCCAGGATGCCGGGCTCGTCGGAGGCCTCGAGCACCACCGCGCCCGCGCCGTCGCCGAACAGCACGCAGGTGGTGCGGTCGTTGAAGTCGAGGATGCGGGAGAACACTTCGGCGCCGATCACCAGCGCGCAGCGCGCGGTGCCCGTGCGGATCATCGCGTCAGCCACCGTCAGCGCGTAGACAAAACCACTGCAGACCGCCTGGACGTCGAAGGCCGGGCAGCCGGCGATGCCAAGCTTGTGCTGGAGGATCGCGGCCGACGACGGGAACACCATGTCCGGCGTCGAGGTCGCGACGATGATCAGGTCGACATCGCTCGCCCTGCGGCCGGCGGCTTCCAGCGCGTGTTTCGCGGCTTCGAGGCCGAGATCGCTGCTGCTGACATCGGGCGCCGCGAAGTGGCGCGCGTGAATGCCGGTGCGCTCGACGATCCACTGATCGGAGGTTTCGATGCCGCGTGTCGCCAGATCCTTGGCAAGGTCGTCATTGGTGACGCGGCGGGGGGGCAGGTAGCTGCCGGTGCCGGTAATGCGCGAAAAAGGGGTCATCAAGCGTGAAGGGCTGTCGCGTCGGCCGGCACCGCCGACTCCTGTCGCGCTAGCAAAGGCGCGGCGTGGGCGATGCGGGCCCGCACGCGATCGAGCAGGTTGTTGCGAGCGGCATCATAAGCGCGATCCAACGCATGGCCGAAAGCCACTTCGTCGGCCGAGCCATGGCTCTTGAACACCAGCCCGCGCAGGCCCAGCAAGGCCGCGCCGTTGTAGCGACGGTGATCCAGACGACCTTTGAACGCTTTTAGAACCGGATAAGCAACAATAGCCGCCAGTTTCGTGAGAATGTTTCGCGAGAACTCGACGCGAATGAACTCGCCGATCATCGACGCAACGCCTTCGCTGGCCTTCAGCGCCACATTGCCGACAAATCCGTCGCACACGACGATGTCGGTCGTGCCCTTGAAAATGTCGTTCCCTTCGACGTTGCCGTAGAAGTTCAGATCCTTGGAGTTGGCAGCTGCACGCAGCAGTTGGCTGGCCTTCTTGATGGTTTCGCTGCCCTTGATGGCTTCCTCACCAATATTGAGCAAACCGACCGAGGGCGATTCGTTGCCGGTCAATGCCGAAACGAGCGCCGAGCCCAGCACCGCGAACTGAAGCAGGTCTTCAGCGTCGCAATCGACGTTCGCACCGAGATCGAGCACGGTGGTCGCTCCGCCCTTCACATTGGGCAGCTGGGGCGCAATGGCAGGACGGTCGATGCCATCGAGTGTCTTGAGCAGATAGCGTGCGATCGCCATCAATGCGCCCGTGTTGCCAGCAGATATGGCCGCTTGCGCCGCGCCATCCTTGACCTGCTGGATCGCGACGCGCATCGAAGAGTCCTTCTTCTTGCGCAAGGCGATTTCGATGGGATCGTCCATTCCGACGACTTCGCTGGCCGGCACGATGCGGGCGCGCGGATGATCGGCAAACCCCGCCAATGCGGCCGGCGCACCGACGAGCAGCAACGAGGCTTCGCTGTGCCGCTCGAGAAACGCGCGGCAGGCCGCGAGCGTGACACGCGGCCCATGGTCACCCCCCATGCAATCCACGGCGAGCGTGATTGCGGCGGGCGCAGCAGTGAGTTCGGGAGAAAAAGGCGCAGCCATCAAAACAAAGGCCCGACGCTACAGCAAAAGTAGCTTCGGGCCTTGGCCTTGGGATTCGAGATCAGGCTTCGGACTTGTTCTTGAGCACCTGACGGCCGCGGTAGAAACCGTTCGGGCTGATGTGGTGGCGCAGGTGCGTTTCGCCGGTGGTGGGCTCGACAGCGATGCCGGGCACGCCCAGGGCGTTGTGGGAACGGTGCATGCCGCGCTTGGAAGGCGACTTCTTGTTTTGCTGGACGGCCATGATGGCTCCTGGACGGTTAGGTGGGTGACTGGATGCGGGCTCAAGCGGTGGCAATGAGGCGAAAGCTCCGGCGGCATGCATGGAATGCCACGTTCTGCCTTTGCCTTGTATGCATTGCTGCTCACGGCGGCGCGCGCGAAGCCCATGATTATAGCCCAGCCACGGAGAAAGGGCTACTTTCCCTCTTCGGGCTTGCGCGGACGCAACGCGCCGAGCACGGCAAAGGGGTTCGGCTTGGCCTCTTCGGCCGCCTGGAAATCTTCGTCGCTGGACGACAGGCGCACCGGCGTCGGGCACACGTCGTGGACCGGCATGACGGGGATTTCCATCAGCAGCTCGTCCTCGATCAGCCCGCGCAGGTCGAAATCGCGGCTGACGACCAGCAGGTCTTCATCGGACTCCTCGTCTTCCGCCTCGGCCGTGGCCTCGTCGGCCACGAAACGGAACCAGCGGTCCACGAACAGTTCGGTATCGACCGGCGACAGGCAGCGCTGGCAGACCAGGGGCACGGTGGTTTCGACGTCCAGGTGCAACCAGGGCGTCGCCTTGCCGTCGGCGCCGGGGCGCTCTTCGCCGGTCGCTTCCCAGCGGACCACGGCGTCGGTGGCCGGCGTCGCCAGTTCGGCGACCAGGCGTGCGAAACCCGGGACCGGATCGGCACCATCCAGCGTGGCAGCCGCCGCGGTGAACGCGGGCACATTGAGCCTTTCGGGGGCAAATTCTCTCTTCATCCGCCCCAGTCTAGCGCGCCGGCCGGCCTCCCAGGCGAGCAACCCGCCAAGCCGGTCGGGTCCGGTCGCTCACGCACAATCGCTGCATGCAACGCACCGTGATCCTCGCCTCGACCTCGCGCTACCGGCGCGAACTGCTCACCCGCCTCCATCTGCCCTTCGAGGTGCACGCCCCCGAAGTCGACGAAACCCCGCTCGAAGGCGAAACGCCCCGCGCGCTCGCCGAGCGCCTGGCGCTGGAAAAAGCCAACGTTGTGGCCGCGCGCTTTCCCGACGCGGTGGTGATCGGCTCCGACCAGGTTGCCGACCTGGCGGGCGAAGCGCTCGGCAAGCCCGGCGACCACGCACGGGCCACCGCCCAATTGCGCCGCATGCGCGGCCAGACGCTGATCTTTCAGACCGCCGTGGCCGTTGTCTGCCATGCGACGGACTTCGTCCAGCGCGACATCGCCCCCGTGCGCGTGGTGTTCCGCGACCTCTCGGACGCCGCCATCGAGCGCTACCTATTAGCAGAGCAGCCCTACGACTGCGCCGGCAGCGCCAAGAGCGAGGGCTTCGGCATCGCCCTGCTCGACGCCATCGACAGCGACGACCCCACCGCGCTGGTCGGCCTGCCCCTGATCCGCACCTGCCGGATGCTGCGCGCCGCGGGGGTCGACCTGCTGTGACCACCCCAGGCAAGCTCTACCTCGTCCCCGCGCCGCTCGATTTCGGCTGCGACCTCCAGGCCCCGCTGCAGGACGCCCTGCCGCTGGGCACGCTGCAGGCCGCCGCCGGCATCACGCACTGGATCTGCGAGAACGCCAAGTCGGCCCGCGCCTACCTGAAGCGCATCGACGCCGTCGCCCCGCTGGCCGCGCCGCTGCAGGCGCAGAACATCCAGGAACTGCCGCGCGAAGTGCACAAGAAAGGCGACCACGCCGGCCAGTTCGACGCCCGCCCGCTGCTCGCCGCCGCACTCGAAGGCCACGACGTCGGCCTGCTGAGCGAAGCCGGCATGCCCGCCGTGGCCGACCCCGGCTCGTCGGTGGCGCGCGCCGCGCACGACCTGGGCCTCACCGTCGTGCCGCTCACCGGACCGGTGTCTTTGCTGCTGGCCCTCGCAGCAAGCGGCTTGAACGGACAGAACTTCGCCTTCGTCGGCTACCTGCCGCAGGACGGCGGCGAGCGCCAGGCGCGCATCCGCGAACTCGAGACGCTCGCACTCAAGACCGGCCAGACGCAGCTCTTCATCGAGACGCCGTACCGCAACGCTGCCCTGCTGCAGGCGCTGGTGCAGACGCTGCAGCACAACACCCGCCTCGCCGTCGCGCGCGGCCTGACGCTGGCGACCGCGCAGGTGCGCAGCGAGACGGTGAAAGGCTGGCGCGCCACCAAGCCGCAGGCCACGACCGACGACCGCCTGCCCGCCGTGTTCGCGATCGGGCGCTGACGGTGGGGCCGGGCGTCACGGCCGGTACGCGCTGGGCGTCGCGCGCCCA
Source organism: Variovorax boronicumulans NBRC 103145 (assembly GCF_001591345.1). GTDB lineage: Bacteria > Pseudomonadota > Gammaproteobacteria > Burkholderiales > Burkholderiaceae_C > Variovorax > Variovorax boronicumulans. The sequence continues at coordinate 38,651 of NZ_BCUS01000044.1, forward strand.
GTTCTTCGCGTCGGGCTTCATCTTCGCGACCTGGGGTGTGCACGTGCCGACGGTCAAGGCGCACTACGCCATCGACGAGGCGCAGCTCGGGCTCGCCATGCTTGCGGCCGGTGCCGGCGCGATGGTCGGTCTGACCAGCGCCGGGCGCTGGATCGGCCGCCACGGCCCGCGCCGCATGGCCGCGCTGTGCGGCTGCATCTACGCACTGTTGATTGCCGGCCTGATCGCGATGCCCGGCTATGCCGCGCTGCTGGGCCTGCTGGCGGTGTTCGGCCTGGTCACCAGCGTGTTCGACGTGGCGATCAACACCGAGGCCGCACAGCTCGAGTTGCGCGGCAATCAGCCGTTGATGAGCGGCATGCACGGCATGTTCAGCCTCGGCGGCATGGTCGGTGCCGCGAGCGGCAGCGCGGCGCTGGCCGCCGGCATGGCGCCTCAGACTCATTTGTGGACGGTGGCCGTGGTGATGATCGGCGTGGTCGCGATTGCGGCAACGCGCATGCTGCCCACGCCGGCTGCACCCGCCGACGGCGCAGCCGCAACGGACCATAGCTTCCGCCTGCCGCGCGGCGTGCTCGCGGTGCTCGGCGTGCTGGCCGCGCTGGGACTGATCGCCGAGGGCGCCATCTACGACTGGAGCGTGCTCTACATGCAGCAGGAGCTGGGCAGCCCGCAGCAGCAGGCCGCGCTGGCCTATGCGAGCTTTTCCGCCGCGATGGCGGCTGCGCGTTTCGGTGGCGACGCGATGCGCGCCCGCTTCTCACCCACGGCGCTGCTGCGCGGCAGCGGCCTGCTCGCGGCGGCGGCCATGACGCTGGTATTGCTGACCGACCTGCCCTGGCTCGCGCTGCTGGGCTTCGCGGGTGTCGGGGTCGGCTTTGCGAACGTGGTGCCGATCCTGTTCGGGGCCTCGGCCCGCGTGCCGGGCGTGGCGCCCGCCAACGGCATTGCCGCCGTGTCGGCCATCGCTTACCTGGGGTTCATGGCAGGGCCCGCGGTGATCGGCCTGCTGGCGCGGGTCAGCTCCCTGACCGCCGCGCTCTATGTGGTGGTGGCCTTTGCCGCCGCGCTGGCGGCCTCGGCCCGGTTCACCGGCAGCGGCGACAGCAGCGCCGCCTGACAAGAGCCGCGCTCAGCGCAGCGCCGGCGAGGTCTTCAGCGCACTCACCGAGGCCGCGCCCATGGCGGCGCCGAACTTCTTGGCCAGCTTCTCGGCCACGTTGTCGCGGCGCGTGTAGTCGATGACTTCCTCGGCCTTGATCACCTCGCGTGCCACGAAGTCGACGTTGCCCAGCTGGTCGGCCAGGCCGAACTCGACGGCCTGTTCGCCGCTCCAGAACAGGCCGCTGAACAGGCCCGGGGTGTCGAGCTTGAGGCGGTCGCCGCGGCCGGTCTTCACCACGTTGATGAACTGCGTGTGGATCTGGTTGAGCATCGACTGGGCATGCGCGCGCTGCGCGTCGTTCATCGGGCTGAACGGATCGAGGAAGCCCTTGTTTTCACCGGCCGTCAGCAGGCGGCGCTCGACGCCGACCTTTTCCATCACGCCGGTGAAGCCGAAGCCATCCATCAGCACGCCGATGCTGCCGACGATGCTGGCCTTGTCGACGAAGATCTTGTCGGCGGCCGCGGCGATGTAGTACGCCGCCGAGGCGCAGGTTTCTTCGACCACCGCGTAGACCGGCTTCTTGTGCTTGGCCTTCAGGCGCTTGATCTCGTCGTTGATGATGCCGGCCTGCACCGGGCTGCCGCCGGGCGAGTTGATCAGCAGCACCACGCCCTTGGCGCCCTCGTCCTCGAAGGCCGTCTTCATGGCGGCGATCACGAACTCGGCGCTGGCGTCGCCGCCGTTGGCGATCTCGCCCTTGATCTCGACGACGGCCGTGTGGGCCGTGGTCTTGGCGGTGCTGGGCGTGCTGCGCGAGAACGCGAACCAGGCCAGGAATACAAAGAAAGCCAGCCAGCCCAGGCGCACGAAGGTCTTCCAGCGGCGCGTGGCCTTCTGCTCATTCAGGGAGGCGAACGCGAGTTTCTCGAGCGTGGCGCGCTCCCACCCGGGGCGCTGCGTGGGGTCTTGGGCCATGGTACGGGGGCTGTCTTGGGATGTCGTGAGGGGGACGGCCGGCTCCAGCGGTTCGAAACCTTGGGGTTCCCTGCGGTTCGGATCGGTCATGTCAGAAGGAAAGAGGTTGGAGGTTCCAGTCAGTATGCCAGTGCACCACGCCGTCTTCTTCGCTCAGCGCGATCTTCACGAGCCCGCCGCGGCACGGCCCGCCCGCGCATTCGCCGGTGTCGGGCTTGTAGACGGCGCCGTGGGTGGCGCACAGCAGCCACTGGCCGCTGTCGTCGAAGAAGCGGTCGGGCTGGAAGTCCATCTCCATCGCCACATGACTGCAGCGGTTGAGATACGCATGCGGCAGGCCCTCGAAGCGCACCGCGAAGGCGCGGCAGGTTTCGCCGCCGTGGACCACGTCGAAGGGCACGGCGTTGCCGCCCTCGACCAGGTCCGAGGCATTGCACAACGGGATGCGCTGGTCGCTCATGCAGCGTCCCTCAGGCGTTGTCGAGCAGCCAGGCCTGCAGCTCGGCGATCGACTGCGCCACGTACAGCGGCTTGAACTCGTCAAAGGTGGACGACGCATGCGCGCCGAAGCCCACGCCCACGCTGGCGCAGCCGGCGTTCTGCGCCAGCTGCAGGTCGTGCGTGGTGTCGCCGATCATCAGCGTGCGCTCGGCCGGCACGTCGAGCTCTTCCATCAGTTCGAGCAGCATGCGCGGATGCGGCTTGCCGAAGGTTTCGTCGGCGGTGCGCGAGGCGTCGAAGCGGTCGCGCAGCGCCACCGTCTTCAATGCTTCGTTGAGGCCGCGGCGCGACTTGCCCGTGGCCACGGCCAGCTTGTGGCCACGCGCGCGCAGCGCGTCGAGCATGGGCAGCACGCCGTCGAACAGCACGAGGTCGTCCTGGTGCTGCAGGAAGTGGTAGCGGTAGCGGGCGCCGAGCTCGGGGTATTTTTCCTTGGGCACGTCGGGCGCCGCGCGCGCGAGCGCCTCGGCCAGGCCCAGACCGATCACCCAGGCGGCATCGTCCTCGCTGGGCTTGGCGCCGCCGACATCGACCACGGCCGCCTGGATGCAGCGCACGATCAGGCGGGTGGAGTCGTAAAGCGTGCCGTCCCAGTCGAAGGCGATCAGGTCGAAGCGCGGAGGGCGGGCGGAAGAATCAGTCATGGGCCGTGGGGGTGGGGTGTTGCGCCATCGCCTCGAGCGCCGCGCGCGACATCAGCGCATGCAGCTCAGGCGGCAGCCCGGCCTGCAGCGCAATGCGCTCGCCGCTGGCCGGGTGGTTGAATTGCAGCCGCCACGCATGCAGGAACATGCGCTTGAGGCCGAGTTTGTGCAAGGCACGCTGCCGATCGGACTCGCCATATTTGTCGTCGCCGGCAATCGGATGCCCGGCCGAGGCCAGGTGCACGCGGATCTGGTGGGTGCGCCCGGTCTTGATGGTCACCGCCAGCAATGACAGCGGCGTGGCGTCGCCCGGCAGGCTGAGGCGGGCCAGCACGCGCACCAGCGTGACGGCGCGCATGGCGTCGGGGTGGTCCTTGGCGACCACGCGCACGCGGCGCTCGCCGGCACCGGCGCCCGAACCGTCGGGCAGCAGGTACTTGGCGAGCGGCGCGTCCAGCACCTTCTTGTTGGCGGGCCAGTCGCCTTCGACCAGCGCCAGGTAGGTCTTGCCGGTTTCGCGCTCGCGAAACTGGTCCTGCAATGCCACCAGTGCGCTGCGCTTCTTGGCGACCAGCAGGATGCCGGAGGTTTCGCGGTCGAGCCGGTGCACCAGTTCCAGGAACTTGGCGCCCGGGCGCGCCGTGCGCAACTGCTCGATCACGCCGAAGCTCACGCCGCTGCCGCCGTGCACCGCCACACCGGCGGGCTTGTCGATGGCCAGCACGGCCTCGTCTTCGAGCAGCACCGGAAACTCGCGCGCCGGCGCGGGCGGCGTGGCGCCCTCTTCGGCGCGTGGCGAGATGCGGACCGGCGGAATCCGGACCAGGTCACCGTCTTCGATGCGGGTCTCGGCCTGGGCCCGGCCCTTGTTGATGCGCACTTCGCCCGACCGGATGATCCGGTAGACGTGCGTCTTCGGCACGCCTTTCAGATGGCGAAAAAGGAAATTGTCGAGCCGCTGCCCGGCCGATTCGGCGTCGACGGTCAGGAAGTGGATGGCGGCGTGCGGCGTGCCGGTGTCAGCGCCCGCGGGTCGATCTGCGGGATTTGGAGCCCCCGCGGGGCTTTTCTTCGCACCTATAATGTTTTTCACCAGCGCGGTCGTGTAAGTGCTTGATTAGACAGAAGTTTAGAGCACTGACGACCATGCTGTGAGGTCGATGCCGCTTTGGCGTCCAGCCCGCAAACCCCGCGCAATCGCGCAAAGTGGCAGGCCAGGCACCCAAGTCAAGCCGACACCCACGAAACACCGATACGGAATACCCAGCCTGCAGCTTCCAAGCTGCAGGCGGATCGAAGCGAGTCCCTTGTTGTGTTGATGCTGCTGATTCAAATATGTCTGCGCTGGTCGACCTGGTTTCGACCAGTCGCCTCAGGCATTGAATCGCCCGCAGTGCGCGCCACCCTTGCGCAACCGGCTGTCAAAAAGGCAGCCACCCAACACCGAATCTGGCTCGCGCCCATCCACGCGCCCCCACCCCGGCTGTCTTCTTGAGCTGACGCTCGAGAGGCCTGCTCGCGCCTGGCGCGGCAGTCACAGCATCCGGGGCCAAGCGGCAATTCCCTGGTTTCGCGGGCGTCGTCCGTGCATCGTTGGCTCGTCATGAGCCGGTAGAACGATACATATAAGGACAACGCATCATGAAGCGGATGCTGATCAATGCCACGCAGGCCGAAGAACGCCGCCTGGCCATCGTCGACGGGCAGAAACTGCTCGACTACGAAATCGAAATCGAAGGGCGCGAACAGCGCAAGGGCAACATCTACAAAGCGGTCGTGACCCGCGTCGAGCCTTCGCTCGAAGCCTGTTTCGTCGACTACGGCGAAGACCGCCACGGCTTCCTGCCGTTCAAGGAAATCTCCAAGCAGTATTTCGCCGAAGGCGTGTCGGCCAGCCAGGCCCGCATCCAGGACGTGATCCGTGAAGGCCAGGAACTCACCGTCCAGGTCGAAAAGGAAGAGCGCGGCAACAAGGGCGCGGCCCTCACCACCTTCATCTCGCTGGCCGGCCGCTATGTCGTGCTGATGCCCAACAACCCCCGTGGCGGTGGCGTGTCGCGCCGCATCGAGGGCGACGACCGCGCCGAACTCAAGGAGGCGATGGACCAGCTCGAGTACCCGAAGGGCATGAGCATCATCGCGCGCACCGCCGGCATCGGCCGCTCGGCGCCCGAACTCCAGTGGGACCTGAACTACCTGCTCAAGCTGTGGACCGCCATCGACGGCGCGGCCAAGGGCGGCAAGGGTGCCTTCCTGATCTATCAGGAATCGTCGCTCGTCATCCGCGCGATCCGTGATTACTTCAATCACGACATCGGCGACATCCTGATCGACACCGACGACATCTACGACCAGGCGCAGCAGTTCATGGCGCACGTCATGCCCGAGCATGCCGCCCGCGTGAAGCGCTACCGCGACGACGCGGCGCTGTTCAGCCGCTTCCAGATCGAGCACCAGATCGAATCGGCCTACGCCCGCACCGTGCAGCTGCCCTCGGGCGGCGCCATCGTGATCGACCACACCGAAGCACTGGTGTCCGTCGACGTGAACTCGGCCCGCGCCATCAAGGGCGGCGACATCGAAGAGACCGCCACCCGCACCAACCTCGAAGCCGCCGACGAAGTGGCCCGCCAGATGCGCCTGCGCGACCTGGGCGGCCTGATCGTCATCGACTTCATCGACATGGACGAGTCGAAGAACCGCCGCGAAGTCGAAAGCCGCCTGCGCGACGCGCTCCGGCAAGACCGCGCCCGCGTGCAGTTCGGTTCGATCAGCAAGTTCGGCCTGATGGAAATGAGCCGCCAGCGCCTGAAGCCGGCGCTGAGCGAAGGTTCGTCGATCCCCTGCCCCCGTTGCGGCGGCTCGGGCCACATCCGCGACACCGAATCGAGCGCGCTGCAGATCCTGCGCATCATTCAGGAAGAGTCCATGAAGGACAACACGGCCGCCGTGCATGTGCAGGTGCCCGTGGAAGTCGCGTCGTTCCTGCTGAACGAAAAGCGCCCTGAAATCGCCAAGATCGAGCTCAAGCAGCGCGTCACCGTGCTGATGGTGCCCAACAAGACGCTCGAAACGCCGAACTACAAGCTCGAGCGCCTCAAGCACGACGATCCGCGCCTCGATCACATCGAAGCCAGCTACAAGATGGCCGACGAGATCGAAGATCCGACCTCGGTCACGCGCCGTTCGCAAGAACCCACCAACAAGCAGACGCCAGTCATCAAGGGCGTGCTGCCCGACGCACCCGCGCCGGTGGTACCGCCCAAGCCCGAAGCGGTGCGCGCTGCGCCCGCGCCCGCACCGGTGGCCCCGCCCGCGGTGGTCGCTCCGGCCCCGGCACAGACCGGCTTCATGGCCTGGATCAAGAGCTTCTTCGGCGGCGCCTCGCCGGCGCCCGCACCGGCACCGGCCCCCAGCGCCATTCCGGTCGAAGCA
>NZ_BCUS01000045.1 GCF_001591345.1 Variovorax boronicumulans NBRC 103145
CCCTCGAGCACGGGCAGGCCGGCGGCGTTGAGCAGCGCGGCGGCGGCCGGCGAGGGCGCGCAGGTCTTGAGCATCTCGGCCGACACGTCGGGCACCACCGACAGGTCGGCGTACATCGCGTTGCCTTCGCGGTCGGCCGCCAGGGTGTTGATCCACGGGATGCCCTGGTTGCCCATGGCGGCGCGCAGTTCGGCGACGTTGCGGGCCCGGCCCATCTTCATCCAGCTCTCGGCCGAGCGCACGTTGAGCGTGTTGGCGTCGCGGATCGCGTAGGCCTTCTGGGCGGTCCAGCCCAGGCCGGCGCGCGGCAGCGAGACCACGGGGCCCCAGTCGGTCGCGTAGAAGGTGTGCTGCACGGGCGCTCCACCGGCCGTGGCGGCGGCCGGCAGTGCGACGGTGCGCGCGACCATCTTCTTCGGCTGGCCGTCGACCCAGTACACGGTCGGGTCGTTGGGGTCGAGCTTGAGTTCGTACAGCGTGAAGCGCTTGCCGGTCGACACGGTGTGGGTCCAGGCCACGTCCTTGTTGAAGCCGATCGACACCACCGGGCTCAGGCCGCCGGTGGCGCCCATCACGTCGAGCTGGCCGGGAATGGTCAGGTGCATCTGCCAGAAGCGGTTGGTGCCGTTCCAGGGGAAATGCGGGTTGCCCAGCAGCAGGCCCTTGCCGTCGGGCGTGGCGTTGCGCCCGAAGGCCCAGCCGTTGGAGCCCAGCTCGCCGCCTTCGGGGTTGGCGTTGAAGCTGTGGCGGCCGATCTCGGCCACCGCCTGCTCGAGCGCGACCGGCGCCGCGCCGGTCTTGGCGCCCGGTGCGGGCGGCACGGCGGCCAGCACGGCGCCGGCCAGTGCGCCCAGGCCGCCCTGGATCATCGATTGCTCGGTGGCGCGCGCCAGGTCGGCGGCCGTCATCGGGCGCACCCACGGCTTGCCGCGGCAGGCCTCGGGCAGGCCATTGGGGCCCGCGTCCTGCAGGTAGCGGTTGTAGCCCGCCACGTAGCCGCGCAGCGCGGCCTTCACCTCGTCGTTGGTGGTGGCCGCCGCGCGGGCCAGCGCCGCGTCGTCCATGTGGTAGCGCACGAACAGGTCGATCTGCGCGTTGGGCATGCGGCCCAGGCCGAAGTCGCCGGTGTTCTGCGCCCCGAGGAACTGCGCGCGGTCGCCGCGCAGCGTCAGCAGGTGCTCGGCGGTCTGGCAGACGTTGTCCTGCGCATGCGCGTAGGCGGTGCCGTAGGCCAGGCCTTCGTAGTCGGGCGCCGTGATGTGCGCGATGCCGAAGGTGGTGCGCTCGATGCTCACGCTGCGGCTGCCGGGCGGCGGCGTGCTGGCGCAGGCCCCAAGCAGGGCGACCAGGCCCAGGGAGAGGGCCGTCAACGAGAACCGGGAGCGCGAGGTGTTCGAAGTCATGGGGCGGGCGTGAGGTGGGAAAAGGGTCGAAAAAGAGGGACCGATTAGAGGATGAACCTCCGCCGCGCACTGTCGCCAGCGCGGCACGCCTTGCCGCTTACTTCAACCGAACTTCATGCCTTTGGGCCGTGCCTGCAGCCTGTGGATGTACGCGTCGAGCTTCGGGCGGTTGGTGCGCCCGCCGAAGGCGCGGTGCCAGATGAGCATCGAGCCGATCATCACGTCGGCGGCCGTGAACTGGGCGCCGAACAGGTAGGGGCCGTCGCCGAGTTCGCGTTCGACGGCGTCCTTGGCCTGCTCGAAATCGGTCCAGCCGCGCGCGCTGTTGTTGCTCTTGATCTTCAGCAGGCTGTCGCCCATCGAGGGCTCGAGCTGCGCGGTCGAATAGACCATGAGCGACAGGTAGCGCCCGCGCTCGGACGTGCCCACGGCAGGTGCCAGGCGCTTGCCGGGGTACTTCTCGGCGATGTACATGCAGATGGCCGCGTTCTCGAAGATGCGGGTGCGGCCGTCGACCAGCGCGGGCAGCTTGCCGGCCGGGTTGATCTTCAGGAACTCGGGGCGCTTGTGGGCGCCCTCCCGGATGAGGGTGGGCACGATCTCGTAGTCGACCTCGGCTTCGTCGAGCATCCACTTGGCGACCTGCGCACGGCTGCGCGGGTCGAAATACAGCTTCATCGCCATGCGGGGTCCCCTTTGTCAGGTGGGTGAGATGGGCGGGTTGTCAGAACTTGGGAATGCGCAGGGTCTTGCTGATCATCAGCGTGCCCGAGAGCGCGAACAGCAGCACCAGCGGGTGCAGCTGCCAGGGGCCGAGCGTCCAGGCGCCGCCCCACACGTTGGCGCCGAGGGCGCCCTTCGAGGCCGCGTAGGCCAGCACGCCCACCAGCACCACGCTGGTCGGGATCGGCGTGCCTTCGAAGTACTTCACCTTGTCGGCGCCGGCCGAGAGGGCCTCGGCCGTCACGTTGTAGCGCGCGAGCCGGCTCACGCCGCAGCCGACGAAGTAGATGAGCACGGCGCAGTCCCAGCCGCCGTCCAGGCCGGCAGCGAAGCCGAGCGCGGCGGGCAGCACGCCGAAAGAGATCACGTCGGCCAGCGAGTCGAGTTCGCGTCCGAGCGCCGACTGGGTCTGGCGCCAGCGCGCGATGCGGCCGTCGAGCACGTCGAAGATGAAGGCGGCCGGGGCGAGCGCCGCGGCCCAGTAGAAGTGGGCGAGCGACTGGCTGCGCATGAAGGCCATCGCGAAGAACACCGCCCCGACGCCGCAGGCCGCGTTGCCGAGCGTGAACACATCGGCCAGGTGAAAGCCGCGGATCATCGAGAAGTGCTTGCGGGCCGGCGGGGACGAAGGCGTGGTCATGAGGCGGGGAAAGCTGCGAAAGGAACCGCACCTTAACCCAAGCGGGGCCCGCTTTTTGTAGTCGCGCGCCGACGCCCCGTCGGCGCGCTCAGACGGCTGGCTGCGCCTTGGCCTCGACGATCCGTGCGAAGCGCCCGAGCAGGCCCGCCGCCGCGTCGGTGGGGCGCACGCCTTCGCGCAGCGCCGCGGCGTCGAGCCCGTCCGCGGCGAGGTCGCGGGCCAGCAGCTCGATGTAGCCGCCCATGGTCCGGGCGTCGAACTCGGGGTGGAACTGCAGGCCCCAGGCCTGCGCGCCCACGCGGAAGGCGTGCACGGGTTCGTGCGCGCTGTGGGCCAGCTTCACCGCGCCCTCGGGCAGGCGCAGCGCGCTCTGCCAGTGGATCGCCTGCGCCGGGAACTGCGCGGGCAGGTCGCCCAGCAGTGCGTCGCCGGCGGCGGCCGCGTCGAGCGTGACGGTGACCGTGCCCACCTCCGGGCCTTGCGGGTGGTGCCCGGCCTCGCCGCCGAGTGCGTGCGCGAGCAGCTGGTGGCCGTAGCAGATGCCGAGCACGGGCGTGTCGCGCGCGACCAGCTCGGCAAGCCAGGCGGCGGTGGTTTCGCTCCAGGGCTCGCGGTGCGACACCATCGCGTGCGAGCCGGTGACGACCACGCCCGCGACCTGGCCGGGCGCGGGCAGCGTGTCGCCGCGGCGCGGGTCGACCACCACGAGGGGCAGGGTCTGCGTGCCGAGGCCGTCGGCGATCCAGTGCTCGAAGTCGCCGCGGCCTTCGCGCAGCGCGTCATGGGTGTCACCGACCTTGACGATGACCAGGGGATACGGGGGCGTGCTGTGCATGGCGTCGATCATGCCGCAGCGCACCGTGCGCCGGTCAGCGCCGGGACGATTCCCGACGGTGCAGCAGGTCCATGAAGGCACGGCCCACGGGCGAGGGCGAGCGCCCCGCGCGCGTGACCAGCCCGATGGGCCGCGACATCAGCGGGCGCTGCAGCGGCACGGTGGCCAGCTCGTCGTTCTGCGACAGCTGCAGCGCGAGCCGGGGCAGGGCGGTGAGCCCCAGCCCGGCCGCCACCAGCGCGCCCGCCACGGCCACGCTCGGGTATTCGAGCGCGGGCTGCACCTGCAGGCCGCGCTGCAGGAAGGCGGCGTCGGTGATCGGCCGGATGCTGCTCTGGAAGCTGCTCGCAATGAAGGGCCGTGTCGCGAACACCGACCACGACACCGAGGCGCGCGCGGCCAGCGGGTCGTCGCGCCGGCACAGCAGCACGAAGGGGTCGTCGCGCAGGTGGCGGTACAGCAGGGGCTCGTGCGCGCCGGGGCGCACGCTGAGGCCGAAGTCGGCGCGGCCTTCGTCCACCGCGGCGCGCACCGCCTCGGCCGGCCCTTCGATCAGCGAGAACTGCACCTGCGGATGCTGCTGGCGGAACTCGGCGATGGCGCCGGGCAGCAGCGCCACGCCGGTCGAGGGCAGCGCCGCGATGGTGAGGTGGCCGCTGCGGCCTTCGAGGAACTGCGACAGCTCGCTGAACGAGCTGTTGAAGTTCTCCAGGATGCGCAGCGCAATCGGCAGCAGCTCGCGCCCGGCCGGCGTGAGCTCGACGTGCCGCGTGTCACGGTCGAACAGGCGCGCGCCCACCAGGTCTTCGACGATGCGCACCGTGCGGCTCAGCGCCGGCTGCGACACGTGCAGGGCCTGCGCGGCGGCGCGGAAGTTGGTGGTCTTCGCGACTTCGACGAAGGCCTCGAGCTGCTGCAGCGTGATGTCGACTCGCACGGACGCGGCCTTCCCGGAGTGGCTGTGGATTGATCCATCCAAGTTATCACAGATATAGGAATATTGTTCTTCACAGATCAATGCGCGACGCCGAGACTGGCGCATTCGATACACGGAGACAAGGGGCCCCGCGCCCGCGTGACATGGACACCAAAATTCTGGAAGGCATCCGGGTGCTCGAGCTCGGACAGGTGCTGGCGGGGCCCTTCGCGGGCGCGATCCTGGCGGACCTCGGCGCCGACGTCGTGAAGCTCGAGCGCGTCGAGGGCGGCGACGACGCGCGCCACATGGGCCCGGCGTTTCGCCACGGCGACGCGCTCAACTTCCACGTCTTCAACCGCGGCAAGCGCTCGGTCGCCATCGACCTGAAGAGCGAAGAGGGCATGGCCGCCTTCGAGACCCTGGCGGCCGGCGCCGACATCCTCATCCACAACCTGCGCCCCGGCGTCACGCAGTCCATGGGCATCGACGGCCCGTCGCTGTGCGCGCGCCATCCGCGGCTCATCTACTGCGAGATCTCGGCCTTCGGCCACACCGGCCCGCTGCGCATGCAACCGGGCTACGAGCCGCTGATCCAGGCCTTCAGTGGGCTGTCGAGCATCAACGGCGGGCCCGACGATCCGCCCATGCGCACCGGCGCCTCGGTCTGCGACCAGGGCACCGGCATGTGGGCCGTGATCGGCGCGCTGGCGCTGCTGCAACGGCGTCACCTCACGGGGCGGGGCGGCGTGGTGAGCACCTCGCTGCTGGAGACCGCGCTGGTCTGGACCGGCCAGAAGGCCGATGCTTACGTCAACGAAGGCCGGCTGCCCGAGCGCCACCGATCGGGCCACCCGGGCTTCGTGCCCTACGAATCTTTCGATACCGCCGATGCGCCGCTGCTGATCTGCTGCGGCAACGACCGGCTCTTCGCCAAGTTCGCGCACGAACTCGGGCGCGACGACTGGACCACCGACGCGCGCTTTGCCGGCAACCGGCAGCGGCTGCAGCACAAGGCGGCGCTGTTCGACGAGATCGGCCCGCTGCTGCGCGCGCGCACCCGCGCCGACTGGATGGTGCGCTTCACCGCCGCCGGCGTGCCCTGCGCGCCGGTGCACACCGTGCCCGAAGCCGTCGCGCATCCGCAGGTCGAGGCGCTGGGCATGCTGCAAGCGGTGCCGGGCGAGAACTTTCGCCTCACGGCGCTGCCGATGTCCATCGACGGCGTGCGGCCCGCGCACCGCGCGGTCGCGCCCCGGCTGGGCGAGCACAACGCGGCGCTCGGTGCGCCGCCGGTGCCGCAGCGCGACAGCATTTGAGCGACCGCATCCTTTCCCGTTTCAAGAACTACATCCCACCGGAGACATCACCCATGCGCACTTCCATCTTCCGCCTCGGCGCGATCCTGGCCTTCGCGGTCGCGGCGGCGGCACCTGCCCACGCGCAGGACTACCCCGCCAAGCCGCTCACCGTCGTCGTGCCCTTCGCGGCCGGCAGCGGCACCGACCAGCAGGCACGCAGCATCGCGCAGGCCCTGACCACCGAGTACAAGGTGCCGGTGATCGTGGAGAACCGCGCCGGCGCCAGCGGCTTCCTGGCCGCGCAGTACGTCGCGAAGGCCGCGCCCGACGGCTACACGCTGCTCATGACCACCAACACCACGCACGCCGCCAACGAGCACCTGTACAAGAAGCTGCCCTACGACCCAGTGAAGGACTTCACGCCCGTCGCGCTGCTGTCCAAGGGCCACATGCTGCTGCTGGTGGGGGCCGATTCGCCGATCAAGTCGGTGGCCGACCTCGTGGCGGCGGCGAAGAAGTCGCCGGGCAAGCTCAACTTCGGCAGCGGCAGCTCGTCCAGCCGCGTGGCGAGCGAGCTGCTCAAGCAGATGGCCGGCATCGACATGGTGAACGTGCCCTACAAGAGCAACCCGATGGCCATCACCGACCTGCTGGGCGGGCAGGTCGACTTCATGTTCGCCGACGCGCCCACCGCGCTGCCGCACGTCAAGAGCGGCAAGCTGCGCGCGCTGGCCGTGAGCGGCGACAAGCGCCTGGCCGCCGTGCCCGCGCTGCCGACCGTGGCTGAGGCGGGCGTGAAGGGCTACGACATGTCGTACTGGACGGCGGTCTACCTGCCGCCGGGCGCACCCGCGGCCGTCACGCGCAAGCTCAACGAGATGCTGGTGAAGGTGTCGGCCTCGCCGGCCATCGTCGCCTACCAGGCCATCTCCAGCGGCGAGGCCGCCACCGGCACGCCCGAGGCGCTCGCGAAGTTCCAGGCCGCCGAGTCGCAGAAGTGGGGCCGCGTGATCCGCGCCGCCGGCATCGAGCCCGAATGAGCCGCGCGATGAACAGCCCCCACACGCAGCAGAAGACCGTGCGCATCGGCGGCGCCTCGGGCTTCTGGGGCGACAGCAGCACCGGCGCGCCGCAGCTCGTGGCGCACGGCGGCATCGACTACCTCGTGTTCGACTACCTGGCCGAACTCACGATGTCGCTGCTGGCCGGCGCGAAGCTGAAGAACCCCGACGCCGGCTACGCCACCGACTTCGTCACCACCGCCATGGCCGCCGTGCTGCCCGACGTGATGCGCCAAGGCATCCGCGTGATCGCCAACGCCGGCGGCGTGAACCCGCGCGCCTGCGCCGCCGCGCTCACGCACCTGGCGGCCGGCATGGGGCTCGCGCCGCGCATCGCCGTGGTCACTGGCGACGACGCACTGCCGCATGCCGAAGCGCTGCGTGCGCAGGGCATCGGCCACATGAGCACGGGCGCACCGCTGCCCGAGCGCCTCGTGAGCGCCAACGCCTACCTGGGCGCCGTGCCGATCGCGCGGGCGCTCGATGCCGGCGCGCAGATCGTCATCACCGGCCGCTGCGTCGACAGCGCCGTCACGCTCGGCGCGCTGATGCACGAATTCGGCTGGGCCGACGACGACTGGGACCGCCTCGCGGGCGGCAGCCTGGCCGGCCACATCATCGAATGCGGCGCACAAGCCACCGGCGGGCTGCACACCGACTGGGAGCAGGTGCCCGACTGGGCCCGCATCGGCTACCCGGTGGTCGAATGCGCGGCCGACGGCAGCTTCGTCGTCGGCAAGCCGCCCGGCACCGGCGGGCTGGTGAGCCGCGCCACCGTGGGCGAGCAGCTGCTGTACGAGATCGGTGACCCCGCGGCCTACCTGCTGCCCGACGTGACCTGCGACTTTCGCACCGTGCAGATCGTGGCCGTGGGCGCGGACCGGGTGCGCGTCTCGGGCGCGCGCGGACGTGCGCCCGCGGGCCGCTACAAGGTCACGGCCACCTACGCCGCGGGCTACCGCTGCAACGCCGAGCAGCTGATCGTCGGCTTCGACGCCGCCGCCAAGGCGCAGCGCAGCGGCGAAGCCATGTTGCGCCGCACGCGCGACCTGTTCGCGCAGCGCGGCTGGGCCGACTTCTCGGCCACCCACATCGACGTGCTGGGCGCCGAGCAGTGCTACGGCCCGCACGCCACCGCCCAGCCGCCGCGCCAGGCGGTGCTGCGCGTGGCCGTGACGCACGCGGACAAGGCGCCGCTCGAGCTCTTCGCGCGCGAGATCTCGGCGGCCGGCACCTCGTGGGCGCCCGGCACCACCGGCCTGGGCGGTGGGCGGCCGTCGGTGGCGTTGTCGATCCGGCAGTTTCCGCTGCTCGTGGACAAGGCGCTGTTCAAGCCCGTGGTCGAGATGGCCGGCGAGTCGTGGCCCGTGGCCGTGAGGGCGCAGGCGGCGCAGGTCGCCATGGCCGATGAGGTGGCGCCGCAGGCAGACGCCACCGACCCGGACACGGACGACGAATGGCTCGAGGTGCCGCTGATCCGCCTGGCCTATGGCCGCAGCGGCGACAAGGGCGACGTCTCGAACATCGGCATCCTCGCGCGCGAGCCGCACTACCTGCCCGTGCTGCGCGAGCAGCTCAGCGCGCAGGCCGTGCGCGCCTACATGGCGCACCTGGTCGAAGGCGAGGTGACGCGCTACGAGCTGCCCGGCATCGGCGCCTTCAACTTCGTCTGCGAAGCGGCGCTGGGCGGCGGCGGCATGGCCTCGCTGCGCACCGACCCGCTGGGCAAGAGCATGGCGCAGATCCTGTTGTCGATGCCGGTGCGCATCGCGGCCCGCCGGTTGCGCGCGGCCTGAGCTGGTGCGCCGCCGGGCCCGCGTTTTCAGCGCGGGCCCACGCCATCGCTCACTGCTTTCGGATTCGTCCGATGGCCTGCCTCGGCGCTTTTTCCTAGAGTGCTTCGTTCCCTGAGCGCTGGCCGTTTTCCGGCCGGCCCGCTCTTCCTTCTCTTCGCCAGATGGCTGCCTTTTTTCTCGAAGGCGCTCGAAGCACGCCATGTCCTTGTCCAGATTCCTTTCCTTCCATCCCCGCCTGCGCGCGGGCCGCTGGCTGCTTGCCGCCTCCACGCTGGTCGCGGGCTGCGGCCCCGTCGCGGTCACGTCGTACGTGCCGCTGCCGCCGATGCCGCCGCCTTCCGAACCGATGAACATGGCCGTGCCTGTCGCGGTGTCGGCCACGACCGCGCGCAAGGGGGCGGTGTACCGGCCCGCGCCCGCGGTGGTGCCCGAGCTGGCGCAGGTCGTGTTCTTCCGCCGCGCCACGTCCACGCCCAGCACGGGCGCGGCGCATGTGTATGTCGACGGCGAGTTCCACGCCGCGTTGATGCCCAACGGCTTCACGCGCCTGTGCGTGGCGCCGGGCGCGCACTCGCTGGAGGCCTACATCGACGATGCGCCGCTGTACGCGGGCAAGTCGCAACCGAAGACGCAGGCCGTGCTCGAAGGCGGGCAGACGGTGTTCGTGGCCGTGTCGGAAATGGGCGAGGGCGCGCCGGTGCCCCACGGCAGGGTCGCGGCCGAGCGCCTGCTCAAGAGCGCACGCGAGCAGCGCCAGGTGATCAGCCGCGCGGTCCGCGTGCAGCCCTGCCGCGCGCCTTCGCAGCCCGCCCGCCGGGCCTGACACCGCCCGACGGCCTTCAAGGGATGTGCGTCGCGTAGGCCGCCTCGGCGGCCTCCAGCTGGGTCCAGAAGCCTTGCGGCGCGCGCCCGTGCAGCACCTCGTCGAGCACGCCCAGGTGCGCGTGCCAGCCGCTGGCCACGCTCAGCGTTTCCTTGCGGTCGGGCAGGCGGCGGTGCGTGAGCACCAGGTGCGTTGTTTGCGCGCCCTGCGGCGACAGTTCGAAGCTGACTTCGGACGCGTCCTCGCGCTCGCTGCCCCAGCTGATGACCAGCAGGGTCGGCGGCTCGATGCGCAGCACGCGCGAGTGCTGCACGTGGGTCTCGCGGTAGGCCGCGAAGCGCTCGGGCGCCACCTCGCCCGACAGCTCGGTGTGCTGGAAGCGCAGCTCGAACACCGCGCCGGGTGCCTGCGCCATGGTGCCGCCAGCCAGCCAGCTGCGGCGCTTCTCGGGATCGACGAGGTAGGTCCACACGCGGTCGATGGGGCCGGGCAGGATGCGTTCGATGCGCAGGGTGCCGGGCTCGGTCTGCGTGCCCAGGCTGTGCTTCAAGGTCGTGGTCATGGGTCGGTGCTCCTTGGGTGAATGAGGGGAGAGAAGGCGCTCACGCGCGGCTGTGGCCGTCGTCGTGGGCATCGCGCCGCAGCGCATCCGCCAGCGCGTCCAGGCGGTGGTTCCAGAAGACTTCGTACGCGCGCAGCCACGCATCGGCCGTGGCGAGCGCCGCCGGTTCCAGCCGGCACACGTGCGCGCGGCCCTGCACGGTGCGCGACACCAGCCCCGCGCGCTCCAGCGTCTTGACGTGCTTGGAGGCGCCCGCGAAGGACATGCGAAACGGCGCCCCCAGCTCGCCCACGCTGCATTCGCCCTGCGCGAGCAACTGCAGCATGGTGCGCCGCGTGCTGTCGGCCAGGGCGTGGAACACGGCGTCGAGCCGTTCGTCTTCGATTTCAAGTTCAACCATGAAGTTGAATATAGATCGGCCCCGAAGAAAATTCAACCTGAAGGTTGAATGATCTAAATGGCGTTACACCTGATACACCCGGGACGCCGTGCGCGCACCGGGCGCTGGAAGCGCGGGGGCTGCGCTCCTACGATGCCTTTCATTCCATCCACTCGCGAAAAGAAAGACGCACGCACATGAACCCTCTGATCCAGCGCCGCACCCTGTTGCTCGCCGCCGCCGTGACCCCGCTCGCCGGCGCCTGCAGCGCATGGCCGAAGAAGGGCGCGCAGTCGGACGCCGAAACGCAGCTCGCCGAACTCGAGCGCGCCTGCGGCGGGCGCCTGGGCGTGGCGGGCTTCCACACCGGCAGCGGCGCGCGCCTGCAGCACCGTGCACACGAGCGCTTTCCGCTGTGCAGCACCTTCAAGCTGGTGCTCGCCGCCGCCGTGCTCGAACGCAGCGCGACCGACGCCAGCCTGCTCGGGCGCCGCATCAGCGTCGGCAAGGGCGACCTGGTGTCGCACTCGCCGGTCGCCGAGAAGCACCTCGCCACCGGCATGACCGTGAACGAGATGTGCGCCGCCACCATGCAGTACAGCGACAACGCCGCCGCCAACCTGCTGCTGAAGGTGCTGGGCGGGCCGGCCGCCGTCACGGCCTTTGCGCGGCGCATCGGCGACACCACCTTCCGCCTCGACCGCACCGAGCCCGAGCTGAACACCGCCATTCCCGGCGATCCGCGCGACACGACCACGCCCGCGGCCATGTCCGAGACCGTGCAGCGGCTGGCGCTGGGCGATGCGCTCGGCGCGCCGCAGCGCGAGCAGATGCGCGAATGGCTGCTCGGCAACACCACCAGCACCGAGCGCTTCCTGGCCGGCGTGCCCAAAGGCTGGCGTGTGGGCGACAAGACCGGCGCGGGTTCGTACGGCAGCACCAACGACGTCGGCGTGCTGTGGCCGCCGTCGGGCGCGCCGTTGGTGCTGTCGGTCTACCTGACCTTCCCCGACAAGGACGCGAAGAACCGCAACGACGTGGTCGCCGAGGCCACGCGCATCGCAGTGAGGGCCCTCGCGGGCTGAGTCGGCGACGGGGCCACAATGGGCGCCCCATCTTTCCCCGTCGCCCCATGGACCTGAGGTCTCTTCGCTATTTCATCGCGGTGCTCGAAGCCGGCAGCCTGTCGCGCGCCGCGGCGTCGCTGTACGTGGCGCAACCCGCGCTGACCGCGCAGATCAAGAAGCTCGAGGCCGAACTTGGCACGCAGCTGTTCGACCGCTCGCACGTCGGCGTCACGCCCACGGCCGCCGGGTTGCAGCTGTACCAGGACGCGCGGCGCCTGCTGTCGGATGCCGCGGCCATGCGCGAGCGGCTGCAGCGCGCGCCCGACGGGCCCGAGGGCTCGGTCACGGTGGCGGTGCCGTTCCTGCTGGCCTCGTTGCTGCTCGGGCCGGTGCTGGCGCGGCTGAAGCAGTCGCACCCGCGCATCCGCGTGTTCGTGATCGACGACCTGAGCCTGATGGTGCGCAAGGCGATGGTCGATCGCCGCGCCGACATCGGCCTGCTGGTCGACACCCCGAGCGTTGAAGGGCTGGACGTGCGTCCCTTCGTGCGCGAAGGCATGTTCCTCTGCGGCTTCGATGCCAAAGGAGAGGTGGCGGCACTGCTCGGAAAAAGCGCGAAGGGTGGGCGCGCGAAGAAGGGCGCACCGGTGCGTCCCACGGTGCCTTTCGCGCGCGCCGCGAACCTGCCACTGGTGCTGCAGTCGCGCCGCTTCAGCATCCGCCAGCGCGTCGAGGCGGCGGCCGAGGCGGTGGGCGTGGAACTCAACGTGGTGCACGAGCACGACTCGGCGCGCGTGCTGCGCTCGCTCTACCTGGCGGGCGCGGGCTTCACGGTCACGCCCGCCTGCGCGCTCGCGGACGGGCCGGGTGATCAGCCGAACTGGTTGATTGCACGCATCGTCGAGCCCGAGCTGGCGCGCACCTACCACCTGGCCACGCCAGCGGGCAAGGCGCCCGACGCGGCCACGCAGGTCGTGAGGCAGGCGCTGGCCGACGAGGCGCGATCGATGATCGCCTCGGGCCGCTGGGACGCGCAGTTCCTGGGCGACGGCAAGGCGTAGCCATCGCGCACGGCGGTGCCGTGCGCCGAGGCCATCATCTTTTGTGATGGCCGCGCATCAGCAATCGGTATTTGTTGTGCGGCGGCGTTGTTTGCGAAAGTTCTCCCCACGGTGCACAGGCACCGGCCTCAAGGAGACAACTTGCCCTCACTTTCGCCCGAGGTCGCCAACGTCGGCGAACTCGCATCCCGCGCCGCCCGCCTGCATGCCCGGCAGATCGCCGTGACCAGCCCGCAGCGCGCCTGCACCTACGAACAGCTCGACCGGCGCGCCAACCGCCTGGCCAACGCCCTGCGCGGCCTCGGCCTGCAGCGCGGCGACCGCGTGGGCGTGTACCTGCCCAACTGCGTCGAGATCGTCGAGCTGGAGCTGGCCTGCTACAAGGCCGCGCTGGTGAAGGCGCCGATGAACGCGCGGCTCGCGCCGGTCGAGGTGGCCGAGGTCATCGAGAACAGCGACGCCGCGCTGATCGTCACCACCGCCGCGCGCGCCGAGACCTTCCTGCCGCTCTTGAAGGGCGCGGCCCCGAAGCTACTGCTGCTCGACGCGGCCGAAGGCACGCCCGCTTCCTACGAAAGCCAGCTGGCACGCGCGAGCGACGCCTTCACCTGCGAGCGCGTGCGTGCCGACGAGCTGGCCGTGCTGCACTACACCTCGGGCTCCAGCGGCGTGCTCAAGGCCGCGATGCAGACCTTCGGCAACCGGCTGGCCCAGCTGCGCAAGTTCCTCTCGCGCAGCGAAGGCCTGCGCCCCGGCGACCTGCTGGGGCTGGTGGGGCCGATCACGCACGCCTCGGGCATGCAGATCGTGCCGGCGCTGTGCAGCGGCGCGACCATCCGCCTGTTCACGGGCTTCGAGCCCGCGCGCTTCCTGGACGACATGAAGAAGGAGCGCGTGACCCACACCTTCATGGTGCCCACCATGATCAACATGCTGCTGGCCGAGCTGCAGGGCCGCTACCGGCCGCTGCCCGACCTGCAGCGCCTGGGCTACGGCGCCGCGCCGATGGCGCCCGCGCGGATCATGCAGGCGATGGACGTGTTCGGCCCCGTGCTGTCGCAGGGCTACGGCGCGGGGGAGACCACCTCGGGCGTGTGCGGCCTCTCGGTGGAAGACCACCTGTTCGCGCGCGCCGCCATGCCCGAGCGGCTGGCCTCGTGCGGGCGGCCGTTCCTCGAGTCGCTGGTGGAGATCGTCGATGACGAAGGCCGGCCGGTCGCGCCCGGCGAGGTGGGCGAGATCGTGGTGAGCGGCGAGGACATCTTCGCCGGCTACTGGCGCGCGCCCGAACTCACGGCCGAGGTGCTCAAAGAGGGCCGCTACCACACGGGCGACCTCGCGCGCGCCGACGACGAGGGCTACATCTACATCGTCGATCGCAAGAAGGACATGGTCATCAGCGGCGGCTTCAACGTGTACCCCTCGGAGGTCGAGGCCGTGCTGTACCAGCATGCGGCGGTGGCCGAGGCCTGCGTGTTCAGCGTGCCCGACGACAAGTGGGGCGAGGCGGTGGCCGCGCACATCGTGCTGAAGCCGGGCGCCTCGCCCGACACGGCCGGGCTCGACGACTTCTGCGCCGCGCGGCTCGCGGGCTTCAAGCGGCCGCGCCGCATCGAGTTCGTCGAGTCGCTGCTGAAGAACGCCAACGGCAAGGTCGCGCGCAAGGCGATCCAGACGCCGTACTGGGCCGGCCACGCGCGGCGCGTCAATTGAACAAGAGCGAAGAGAACGACATGGACACCACGCTGACCCCTTCCGCCGCCCCTACCGAGGCTTCGGCCATCCGCGCGCCGCTGTTCGACGGCCCCTTCGAGGGCTCGTCGCGCGCGGCCGAATTGATCGCCCGCATCGGCGACTTCCTGAACGGCGAACTGGCCGACCTGGTGCGCGAGAAGGGCATCGACCACGAGCACGGCCCCGACAGGGAGACGCTGCGCCACGTCTGGCGCCGCTCGCACGCGATGGGCTTCTACGGCATGACGCTGCCGCCGGCGATGGGCGGCCTGGGCCTGTCGCTGCTCGACCACGTGCTGGTGAAGGAATCGATCTACGCCAGCGGTTCGCCGCTCGCGCCGCATGTGTTCGGCGAACTCAGCGGGCCGCCGCGCGTCGGCGCACTGGCCAAGTTCGCGACGCCGGAGCAGATGGCGCAGTTCATCCGTCCCGTGGCGCAGGCCGAGAAGGCGATCTGCTTCGCGCTCACCGAAGCCGAGGCCGGCTCCGATGCCGGCGCGGTGCAGACGCAGGCGCGGCGCGAGGGCGACGTGTATGTGCTGAACGGGCGCAAGCGCTTCATTTCGGGCTCGCCGTTTGCCGATCTCGCGGTGCTCATGGCGTCCACCTCGGACGATCCGGCGCGCCGCGAGGTGACGGCGTTCTTCGTCGACCTGACGCTGCCGGGCGTCGAGGTGCAGGCGGGCTACAAGACCATGGCGGGCCAGTCGACCACGGGCGACATCGTGCTCACCGATTGCCGCGTGCCGGCCGCGAACCTCATCGGCGAGCCCGGCAAGGGGCTGGCGCTGGCGCTGGGGCGCATCACGGTCAACCGGCTGCTGCACTGCCCGGGCATGGTGGGGCTGGCGACCGTGGCGCTGAAGGACGCACGCGACTACGCGCGCACGCGCCGCCAGTTCGGCCGCGCCATCGCGCAGTTCCAGGCGATCCAGCATTCGCTGGCCGACATGGCGACGCAGCTGTGCGCGGCGCGCGCGCTGATGCTGTCGACCGCGCGGCAGATCGACGCCGGCGGCGACCCGCGCGCCGAGGCCTCGATGGCCAAGCTGTTCTGCTCGGAGGCCGCGTTCCGCGTGGCCGACGCGGCGGTGCAGATCCACGGCGGCGAAGGCATCGTGCAGGGGCGGCGCGTGGAGTTTTTGTTCCGCATGCTGCGCATGTACCGCGTGCTCACGGGCACGAGCGAGATCCAGAAGAACATCATCGCGCGCGAGCTGATCGGCGACGCGGCCTGAGGCCGAACCAGACAATCAGGAGACAAGACAAGCCATGACGCTCATCAATGCCCATCGCCGCGCGCTGTGCGGTGCGATCGCTGCCTCGGCGCTGCTGCCGGCCATCGCGCGCGCAGCGGGCGCGAACGCCTCCGCCTGGCGGCCGACCCGCCCGGTCAAGTGGGTCGTGCCGTACCTGGCCGGCACCGGCCCGGACAACGCCGCGCGCATCCTCGCGGAAGCGCTCGGCCCCTTGCTGGGGCAGCCGGTCGTCATCGAGAACCGCGGCGGCGCGGCCGGCAACATCGGCGCGCGCCAGGTCGCGCGCGCCGCGCCCGACGGCTACACCTGGATCTACTCCAGCGCGCCCATGGCCGCCAACATGCGCATGCAGCAGAACCCCGGCTACGACGCGCTCAAGGACTTCCGCCACATCATGCGGCTCACCACCTCCGACGTGCTGCTGGTGGTGAATGCGGGCTCGGGCATCCAGACCCTGCAGGAACTCGTGGCGCGTGCGCGCGCCAACCCCGGCAAGCTCGACTACGCCTCGGGTGGCGTCGGCACGCCCTCGCACCTGGGCGTGGAGTTGTTCCTGCAGGCGGCGGGCGTGCAGGCCACGCACGTGCCGTACAAGGGCGCGTCGGAAATCGTCAACGCGGTGCTGGGCAACCAGGTGAACTTCGGCATGCCGATCTTCTCGGTGGCGCTGCCGCACGTGCAGGGCGGCAAGCTGCGCGCCCTGGGCGTGGCCGGCGCCAAGCGCAACGCGGCCTTGCCGCAGGTGCCGACGCTGGCCGAGCTGGGGCTGCGCGGCGTCGAGCTCACGTCGTGGGGCGGCGTCTCGGTGCCGGCGGGCACGCCCGACGCGATCGCTGCGCGCATCTACGAGGTGTTCGGGCAGGCGCTGAAGCAGCCGTCGGTGATCGCTGCGCTGACCGAGCTGGGCAGCGAGGTGAGCCCGTCGACGACCGAGGCCTACGTGCAGGGCTTCGCGAGCGAGATGGAGCTGACCGAGCGGATGATGAAGACCGCGAAGCTCCAGCCGTTGTAGGAAGCAGGCTTCAGAGCACGAACCACCCCACGGCCACGTAGTGGCTCGTGGTGCCGGCCAGCACGAACAGGTGCCAGGCGCCGTGCGCGTGGCGCAGCCCCCGCCGGTTGCGATAGAACACCGTGCCCACCGTGTAGAGCACGCCGCCCGCGACCAGCCAGGCCAGGCCGGTGGCGTGCAGCTTGGCCGCCAGCGGTGCGGCGGCCAGCACGCCGAGCCAGCCCATGCCGATGTACAGCGGCAGCGAAGGCTTCTTCGCCGCGTCGGCCGAAGCGGGTTTCAGTTCACGCCAGATGCCGAAGCACGCCGCACTCCAGATCGCCGCGAGCAGCAGCCAGCCCCAGAGGCCTTGCAGCGTGACGAGCGCGAAGGGCGTGTAGGTGCCCGCGATGAGCAGAAAGATCGCGCAGTGGTCGGCGCGTTCCCACAGGCGCTTGCTGCGGCCGCGCGTGCTGTGAAAGAGCGTGGAGGCCGCGTACAGTGCCACGGCCGAGAGCGAGAACACCAGCCCGCCCGCGATGCGCGCAGGGTCGCCCGTGGGCAGCGTCTTGGCGAGCAGCAACGCGGCCGCCGGCAGCGCGAGCAGCAGGCCGAACAGGTGGCTGTAGCCGTTGAGTCGTTCGCCGGGGTACATGAGGTGCGGTGAGGAAGTGGGCGCGTCGGGCGCACGCGGATGCTAGGGAAGGGCCATGACTGCCCCGTGACCGGGCAAACCCTGTCTGGATTTTGGTTGCAAATGTTTACATTCAGCGGCCGGGATGCGTTCCCGACACCCGCCGCGTGCTTTGGCGCACCCGCGCCGGCGGGCCTTCTCACCGTGAGGGACTGCCGATGAAAAAACGTTTGATGTCGTGGCGCCGGGCTGCTGTCCTGTGCGTCGCCATGGGGAGCGCCGCTGTCGCTTGTGCGCAAGTGCAGCAGTTCAAGTGGGGCCACATCTACGAGCCCGCGAGCATCTTTCACCAGCAGGCCGAACTGGCGGCGCGCAAGATCGCCGAGCAGTCCGAGGGCAAGATCAAGATCGAGGTGGTGCCCGCCTCGAAGCTGGGGCAGGAGCGCGACTACGCGCTGATGCTCGCCAACGATTCCCTACAGATCGCCTACGTCGGTCAGGCCACGCTGGCCGAGGGCTATCCGCCGCTGGGCCTGGGCAGCTATCCCTTCGCCTTCAAGGACCTGGACCACGTGCGCAAGTACCTCGCGAGCCCGCTGCTCGCGGACCTGATGAAGGGCTACAACGAACGCAGCGGCAACCGCATGGTCGCGTCGGTCTACTATGGCGCGCGGCAGGTGACCTCGGGCAAGCCGCTGCAGCGCCCCGAAGACTTTCGCGACCTGCGCCTGTACGTGCCCGACGCCGCGGCCTACCAGCTCTTTGCCACCGCGCTCGACGCCAAGCCCGTGTCGCTGCCGTTCAACAGCCTGTACGGCGCACTCAAGAAGAACGAGGTCGAGGCGCAGGAGCATCCGATGGGCACGGTGCGCGCCAAGCAGCTGTACGAGGTGCAGAAATACGTGCAGCTCACGGGCCACATCTACGACACGCTGGGCATCGTCATCGGCAAGGCCGCCTGGGCCCGCCTCACGCCGGCGCAGCAGGCGATGGTGGAGAAGACGCTGGCCGACACGGCCAAGTGGACCAACGTCGGCGTGATCGCCAGCGAGCTGGAAGACGAGCAGTTCCTGCGCGGCAAGGGCATGACGGTGCAGCCGGTCAACCGCCTGCCGCTGCTGGAGCGCGTGACGAAGCGCTCCACGCCCGAGCAGATGGGCGCACGGCCGGGCGACTTCGCGAAGCTGCAGGCGCTGGCCGACGCAGCGAACTAACCGGCCCGCTGCCGGTAGCCGCGCGGCGTGCTGCCGGTCCACGTGCGAAAGGCGCGGTGGAAGGCCGGCGTGTTGTCGAAGCCGACTGAGGCGGCGATGCGGTCGATGGGCTCGCGCGTCTTCACGAGGCGCTGGATCGCGAGGTCGCGCCGCACCTCTTCCTTCAGTGCGCGAAAGCTGGTGCCCTCGGCCGCGAGCTGGCGCGACAGTGCGCGCTCCGACATGTGCACCGCGCGCGCCGCCGCGCCCAGCGTGGCGTCCGAGGCGAGGTGCGCGGCGACGAACTCGCGCACCGTGGCGCTGGTGGTGTCGTGGTCGAAGGTGACGAAGATCCAGTCGTCGGGCGCGCGGCGCACGAAGTCGAGCAGCTCGGCGCGCGTGCGCTGGAAGGTCTGGCGCAGCACCGGTTCGGCAAAGCGCACCGAAGATGTGTCTTGCTCGAACTGCAGCGGGCCCGGGAACAGGTTGGCGTACTCGTCGAAGCGCGCCGGGCGCGGGAACGCAAAGCCGACGCCCAGCACCGGCAGCTGCCGCCCCATGAGCCACGAGGCCACGCCATGGATCAGCTTGACCATCAGCGCATGGCCGAAGGGCGTGGTGGGCCGCGCGGCGGCTTCGGGGTGCGGCGCGATGGCGATCGTGGCCACGCCGTGGGCGCGCGTCATGCGCAGGCGGTGGTCGTCCAGCAGCAGGTTCCAGAAGCGCGTGAAGCGGTACATGGCGACCATGAGCGAGGGCGCGTCGAGCAGGCTGAGCCCGAGGTACTTGAGCGCGCCGGCGCGGATCGGGCGCGACCACAGGCCCAGCATCTCGTCGCCCATGAAGAGCGACACGCACTCGTACATGCGAACGAACTGCTCGCGCGTGACGCGCGCGCCGTCCTGGCGCAGCAGCTGCGGCGAGAGGCCGGCCTGCGCGGCCAGCAGGTCGATGTCGCGCGGGCTCAGCTGGCGGCGCGCGCCGCTCAGCAGGTGCTGCAGGAAGCTGACGGCGACGGTGGCGCGCTCTGGCGGCATAACGAGTTCAAACGACGGTTGGCGGAATCTGCAAATGAATGGGCGCGATCTGCAAGCAATGGCGCGACGCCCAAGGCTATCGTAGCCCTGAAGCGCCCCATTCCGGTGGCGGAATCCGCAATAACCCAAGGAGCCCTGCCGTGATCGAACGGAACGTCACCCTGCACATGGACGAAGAGGTCGCCGTCGTGACCCTGAACCGTCCCGCCAAGCGCAACGCCATCGACGAGGCCACGCTTGCCGCGCTGGACGCCGTGTTCTCTGCGCTGCCGCGCGAGGCCAAGGCCGTGGTGCTGACCGGCGCGGGGCCGCATTTCTGTGCCGGGCTCGACCTCAAGGAACACCACGACAAGGAACGCACGGCGGTCGACTTCATGCGCGTGTGCCAGCGCTGGCACAGCACCTTCGACAAGATCCAGTACGGCGGCATCCCGGTGGTTGCGGCGCTGCATGGCGCGGTGGTCGGCGGCGGGCTGGAGCTGGCGGCGGCCACGCACGTGCGCGTGGCGGACCCGTCGACCTATTTCGCGCTGCCCGAGGGGCAGAAGGGCATCTTCACGGGCGGCGGCGCGACGGTGCGCGTGGCGCGCATCATCACGCCGGGCCGCATGGTCGAGATGATGCTCACCGGCCGCGTGCTCGACGCCCGCGCCGGCAAGACGCTGGGCCTGGCGCACGAGATCGCCGCACCCGGCGAGAGCCTGCGCGCCGCGATGGTGCTGGCCAAGCGCGTGGCGAAGAACGCGGCGCTGTCGAACTACGCGATGGTGACGTCGATCAGCCGCATCGCCGACATGTCGGCCACCGACGGCATGTTCGCCGAGTCGCTGATGGCGGCGGTGGTGCAGACCGGCGGGGAAGTGCAGACGCGGTTGGGGGCGTTCGTCGACAAGTCGCTTGCCAAGGTCACGCCCGAGCAAGTGGCGGGTTGAAGCCCGGCTTCAGGCGTCGAAGGCGCGCCGCAGTTCGCTCGACAGCGTGCCCGCCAGCGCCTCGCGCTGCGGCGCGGGGCGCCAGAAGCTGCGCGTGAGGGCGCCGGTCGATTCCCATTCGGGATGGCTGCGCGCGGGCTGCACGGCGCGCACGGCACCGGCGGCAGCGCGCATCAGCGTGTCGTCTTCGTCCGCCGACGGGGCCTCGGCCCGGATGCGCTCGACGGCCGCATGGCCGCGCCGCTCCAGTGCCTGCGCCAGCTGCAGCTGCCATGCCGCGAGCGTGAACAGCACGCTGTCTTCCACCGTGAGCTCGTGCATGTCGCGCAGCTTGTTGGCCAGCTTGCGCCCGAGCGGGCCCCAGCCCTGCGACACCGCGCCGCCGATGGCGCCGCCCAGTGCCGCGCCTGCGCCCAGCGACAGCCCCGCCACCGCGAGGTCGGCCACCACGCCCACGGCGGCACCGATGACCGCGCCCTTGCCCAGGCGCAGGCCCGCGTCCTTCATCGCCTCTGGGTTGAAGAAGTCGAGCGTCCAGCGGCCTTCGATGATCGGCAGCGGCGCCTCGTCGGCGTCGCCCTGGCGAAAGCCGTAGAGCGCGAGCAGGTCGTCGGTGCAGCGCTGGGCCTTGTCGAACACGTCCTTCTGCACGCCGGCGACCAGCGCCTGGCGGCGCGTGGCGTCGGCGAACTCGGCGGCGGGCACGGTGCGGCGGATGGACGCGGCATCGACCAGCAGGTCCGCGATGCGCGTGCAGGCCGACTGGCGGCGCGCGTCGGCCTCGGCGTCGAGTGCGTCGACCACGCCGCGCAGCGCGTCGCGGCGGTCGCGCAGCAGGGTGGCCAGGTCGTTGTAGAGGTCGTGCTCGGCGCCCACGAAAGGCGCCGCCGCATCGAAGCGCACCTGCACGTGCAGGCCGTAGGCCGAGAGCAGTTCCTTCCAGGCCGGCTCGCGGCTGGCGGCGTCGCGCACGAAGTTGAGCACCGGCAGCACCGGGCGCGCGCAGGAGTTCAGCAGTTCGATCTCGTCGCGGAACTTGGGCAGCACCGGCTCGCGCACGTCGATCACGAGAAAGGCGGCGTCGATGTCGAGCATCGCGCGCAGCACCTTGGCCTCCTGCTCGAACACGCCCTGCGCCTCGGGACCCTGCAAAAAGCGGCGGATGCGCTCGGGCGGCGTGGCCTGCTGGGCGGCGTCGAGGCCGGCCAGGTGCTCGCGCAGCGCGACCGCGTCTTCCAGGCCCGGCGTGTCGAGGAAGCGCACGGCCGGCTGGCCGTTCACCTCGAGATCGACCGACTCGACATGGCGCGTGGTGCCCGGGCGCTGCGACACCTCGCCGAAATTCACGCGCCGCGTAAGCGTGCGCAGCAGCGAGGTCTTGCCCGCGTTGGTGTGGCCGACGACGGCAATGCGGATCGGAGTCGGGGTGGTCATGCGGTGGCGGTGCCTTCCGTGAAGACGGCATCGAGCCGGTCGCTCGCGACCACGTGGGCCAGCTCGGCGTCGCGCAACCAGTCGCGCCAGCGTTGCGTGGCGGCGGCGTTGGGCGCGTCGGCCAGCCAGAGGCGGCATTCGCCGCAATGCGCCAGCACCTCGCGCAGGAAACGCTCGGTGCCGCGGTCGGGGCTCGAGGCCGCATGGCAGACCAGCAGCACGGTGCGCGGGTGGACCTGCGCGAGCTGGTCGAGCATTGCGCGGCGCGCCGGGGCGCTGCCGTCGATGCGGACCGCCGATGCCGGCAGGCCGGCAGGCGGCCAGGGCAGGTCGGGCGGCAGTTCGAAGCCGACGACGAACAGGCCGTCGTGCTGCTCGGAAGCCGGCAGGCCGGTGGGCGCGGCGGGGTGCGCGCGGCCCGGGTCGGCATCCACGATGGCGGGCGGCGCCAGCGCGGCGAAGCGTGCCAGCAGCTTGCGGTAGTAGGGCGCCTGCCAGTCGGGTTGCAGGGCCGGGCGACGGTGGCGGCAGACGGCGGCGCTCAGCAGCACCAGCGCCAGGCGCGGCAGCAGGCCGTACACCGCGATGCAGCCGGTGAGCCAAAGCGCCCAGGTGCGCTGGGCCGCAGCGACTGGCGCCGCCGATTGCACGGTGGCCGCATCGGGCACCGGAAAGCCGAACTGTGCCGGCAGCCAGCCCAGTGCCTGCACCACGCGCACGAAGAAGGCGGGCTCGAGGATGGTGGTTTCCCAGCTCAGCGTGTAGCTGCGAAAGGCGAGGGCGAACAGCATCGCGGCCAGCACCACGGCGAACGACAGCGCCCAGATGCCGTGGCTCACGAGCCCGAAGGCCCAGGGCAGCAGGCGCGCACGTGTCAGCAGCCCCGTGGCCGCGCGCACCAGCTGCGGCGCCTGGCCGCGCTGGCCGCCCGCCACCCGCGCCGTGAGCGACAGCCACAGCCAGCCCAGTGAGGCCGTGCCGAAGGTGCCCGACGGCAGCCACAGGCCGGCCAGCCACAAGAGCAGCGTGAGCGCATGCAGGCCCAGCAAGCTGACGAGCGCGACGATCACGTTGATGTGGCGGTCGTTGCCGCCGACCACCTGGCCCGCGAGGCCCAGCCCCGCGATCACGACCAGCGCCACCAGCGCCAGCAGCACCCACGGCGCCCATTGCCGGCCGCGCGCGAGTTCGGCCTGCAGGCCCATGCGCTCGCCGAGCTGGCGGGCGCGTTCAACGATGCGGGTGGGGCCGTCGGCTGCGCGCGAGGCCGCGGTGCGAAGGGCCGACGCGTCGTCGAGCGGGCCGTTCTGTTCGGTCCATCGGACCGCCTCGGTGATCACCGCATCCGGGAAAGCAGGTTCGCGCAGTGCGGTGGTGGTCAACAGGGTCCCTTCTTCTTCGCCAATGACGCCCCGGCGCAGGAATGCAGGGGCGGGGCGCGCAAATTATGCCCGGCGCTTCGCGAGGCCCGGCGCACGGCCAACGGGGCCGCGAACGGCCCCGTTGCGCTGCGCGTGCAGCAAAAGAAAGGACGCGCGGTCGGCAGGTTTCAGCGCAGGCCGAAGAACGACAGCACGGCCACGACGACCACGACCAGACCGACGATGTAGATGATGGAATTCACGCGAGGGCTCCTTGTGGTTGGCGATGACCCAGCATCGGCCGCCCATCGGCGCGCGGGTGTCGGCGAGGGACGGTGCGTGCTGTAGGACTCGCGAAGCGCGCACACGGCGACAAATGCCCGGGATGGGCGTGGACGTGGGCGTGGGCGTGCGCGCCGGCCCGCTGTGTGACCATTGTTTGCAATGAGCGGCGGGCATCCACGCAAGACTCTGCCCCTTCCAGAAAAGGCCAGGTCATGCGGCTCACCGAGCAATCCCCGTTCACAGGTTCCCACCCCGCGCACCCCGGCGCCCGCGCGCCCCGCGGGCCCGATGCACCCGCCGTGCCGCGCGTCAACGCACAGCTGCTGCCCACGCTGTTCGACCGCTTGCGCGACGACGCGCCCAGCCGCACCACCGAGCTGCCGTCGGAGTACACGGCCACGCCGGCCCGGATGCGCGAGATCATCCAGCGCGACCTGGCCCTGCTGTTCAACACCACCAACGCCGAAGACCTGATCGACCGCACGCGCCATGCCGATGCGGCGTCTTCCACCGTGAACTACGGCGTGCCGCCGCTGGCCGGCAGCTACCTGTCGGAGCGCAAGTGGGCGGACATCGAACGCATCATCCGCCGCGCCATCCGCGACTACGAGCCACGGCTGATTCCCGACAGCGTGCAGGTGGTGCCGCTCATGAAGGAAGACGGCGCGGCCGAGGCCTACAACGTGCTGCTGTTCGAGATCCGCGCGCTCATCCACCTGAAGCCGTACCCGCTGGCCTTCACGGTGCAAAGCGCGGTCGACCTCGAGACCAACCGCATGCGCATCGTCGGCGCGGCGGACTGAAGCCTGTCTGTCTTTCATTTCTCCTTTACTTCAACCACGCCAGGGAAGGCTCACCGTCATGGACCCGCAACTCCTCGAGTACTACAACCGGGAACTCGTCTACATGCGCGAGGCGGCGAGCGAGTTCGCCGCTTCGCACCCCAAGATCGCCCGCCGCCTGGGCATGCACGGCATCGAGGTGGCCGACCCGTACGTGGAGCGGCTCATCGAGTCGTTCAGCTTCATGTCGGCGCGCATGCAGATCAAGCTCGACGCCGAATTTCCGCGCTTCACGCAGCGCCTGCTCGAGGTGCTGTACCCCAACTACCTGAGCCCCACGCCGTCGATGGCCGTGGCGCAGCTGCATCCCAGCGTGAAGGAGGGCGACTTCACGCGCGGCTTCGTGGTGCCGCGCGGCACGGCCTTCCATGCGCGCGTGCCCGCGGGCGAGCAGACGCCGTGCGAGTTCCGCTCCAGCCAGGACGTGACGCTGTGGCCCTTCGAGATCGCCGAGGC
The DNA here is from genome assembly GCF_001591345.1 of Variovorax boronicumulans NBRC 103145. Lineage (GTDB taxonomy): Bacteria > Pseudomonadota > Gammaproteobacteria > Burkholderiales > Burkholderiaceae_C > Variovorax > Variovorax boronicumulans. The sequence goes on from NZ_BCUS01000045.1 coordinate 24,726, forward strand.
GCGGCTCACCGGCGCGCCGCCCGACATCCCGGCGCTGGAGCGCTATGTGCCGCCGCACGTGCAGGTGACGGGCGCGCTGCGCCTGCGGCTGCGCATCGTGGGCGAGATGGGGTTCTCGGCACTGTCGGGGCTCGATCGGTTGCCGATCTACCTGCGCGGCAACGAGCAGGTGGCGTCGCACCTGTTCGAGCTGCTGCACACCTCGGCGGTCGCGACCTTCATCGGCGAGCCCGGCCAGCTGATGGACCGGCCGCACGTGGTGACCGAAGGCGCACTGGTGCACGAAGGGCTGGGGCCGGGCGAAGGCCTGCTGCCGCTGGCATGGAACACCTTCCACGGCCACAACCTGCTGCACGAATACTTCGCGTGCCCCGAGCGCTTCTACTTCTTCACGCTCACGCAGCTCGCGCCGGGGCTGGCGCGCATTCCCGGCAAGGAGGTCGAGATCGTCGTGCTGCTGAGCAAGCCGCCCGGCGCGCTGGGGGCGCTGGTCGATGCGGCGCAGTTCGCGCTGTTCAGCACGCCGGTGGTCAACCTGTTCGAGCGGCGCACCGACCGCATCGAACTCGACAGCGCGCAGACCGAGTTCCACCTCGTGCCCGACCGTTCGCGGCCGATGGATTTCGAGGTGTATTCGGTGCAGCGCATCGCCGGCCAGCAGGCGCGCACCACGGCCGAGATCGACTTCCGCCCGCTCTACCAGACGCTCAACGAAGACGAGGGCAACCACGGCCGCTACTTCTCGGTGCGGCGCGAGCCGCGGCTGGTCTCCGAAACGGCGCGCAAGTACGGCACGCGCACGCCCTACATCGGCACCGAGGTGTTCCTGTCGCTGGTCGACCAGCAGGAGGCGCCGTACCCCGAGAGCCTGCGCTACCTGTCGGTGAAGGCGATGCTCACCAACCGCGACCTGCCGTGCCTCGTGCCGCGCAACGGGCAGGCCGACCTCGCGGTGGCCGATTCGATCCCGGTGTCGGCCGTGGGCCTCATCCGTGCGCCGAGCACGCCCAAGTCGCCGTTCGCGCAGCGCGAGATCGCATGGCGGCTGATCCGCCAGCTGGGTTTCAACCACCTGCCGCTGGCCGACATGCCGCACCGCGAGGGCGCGCAGGCGCTGCGCGACATGCTGCGGCTGTTCGTCACCGCCGACAACGACGTGCTGCGCCGGCAGATCGATTGCCTCGTCGGCTCGCGCATCGAACCCGTGACGCGGCGCCTGCCGGGCGCGGGGCCGCTGATCTACGGGCGCGGCGTGCAGTGCACGCTGAGCGTCGACGAAGAAGGCTTCTCGGGCACGAGCCCGTACCTGCTGGGGCTGGTGCTGGAGCACTACCTCGCGCGGCACGTGAGCATCAACGTGTTCACGCAGACCACGCTCGAATCGATGCAGCGCGGCACCGTCGCCAAGTGGCCCGTGCGCATGGGCGGTCGAGGCGCGGTCTAGTTCCTCTTGGGTGGGAGCGCCTGCTCCAGCAGCCACAGCATGGTGGCCCGCACCTTGGCGGCATCGGCGCCTGCATCGATCTCCAGGGCCGCGCGGTCGAAGGCGGCCGACAGCAGGCGGGCGAGGGCGTCGAGCGACACCTCGCCGCGGCCCATGCCGGCGCGCGCCAGCCCCTGGCGCAGCGAGTTCGCCGAAGTGGCGTCGTCCATCGACATCATTTCCGCCAGGCCGAGCACGGCCGGCCCGTCGATCAGCAGCAGCCGGGTGCGCCCCGGCACCGTCATCGCCTTCAGGTAGGCCTCGCTGCCCACGAGCAGGGCCTCGCGCGGGCCGAGCTCGTCGGGCGTGGCGGCATCGATGTCGGCCGCGACCGCCTGCGCCTCCAGCAGCAGCACCTGGCGGAACAGGTCGCGCTTGTCGTTGAAGTGGTGGTACAGCGCCCCGCGCGTGATGCCGGCGGCCATGGCGATCTCGGGGGTGGATGTGTCGCCGTAGCCCTTGCTGACGAAGAGCGTGCGGGCCGCCTCGGTCAGGGCGAGGCGGGTGGTTTCGGTGCGTTCGCGGTTGGTGCGTGCCGGGGTTTTGGCCATGACCCTAATTTACATGCAGTCTGTTTGTGGATTAATATTTAACTTACATGCAGTTTGTACGTTTTATCCACGAAGGAGCCACCCCATGAAAGTGACGAGCTATTACCCGGTGATCATGACCAACGACGTGGCCGGCACCGCGGCCTTCTACCAGGCGCATTTCGGGTTTGTGTCGTTGTTCACGACCGACTGGTACGTGCACTTGCAGCTGGCGGACGATGCCTCGGTGAACCTCGCCGTGCTCGACGGCAGCCACACGACCATTCCCGCCGAAGCGCGCGGGCAGGTGGCGGGCGGGTTGCTGCTGAACTTCGAGGTGGAAGATCCCGACGCGGTGCACGAGCGCCTGAAGGCGGCCGGCCTGCCGATCCTGCTGTCGCTGCGCGACGAGGCTTTCGGCCAGCGCCACTTCATCACGCGCGACCCGAACGGCGTGCTGATCGACATCATCAAGCCGATCCCGCCGTCGGGTGAGTACGTCGCGCTGTACGAGGCCGGTACGTCACCGACCTGACGATCGCTCAGGCGCGCAGGGCTTCGTCTTCTTCGAGCCCGTCGCCCAGGAAGCCGCCGCTCTGGTGCGCCCACAGCCGCGCATACAGGCCGCCTTGGGCCATCAGCGTGCGGTGGTCGCCTTCTTCGACGACGCGGCCTTCGTCGAGCACGATGAGCCGGTCCATCGCGGCGATGGTCGAGAGCCGGTGCGCGATGGCGATCACGGTCTTGCCTTCCATCAGCGTGTACAGGCTCTGCTGGATCGCGGCCTCGACCTCGGAGTCGAGCGCGCTCGTGGCTTCGTCGAGCAGCAGGATCGGCGCGTCCTTCAGCATCACGCGCGCGATGGCCACGCGCTGGCGCTGGCCGCCCGAGAGCTTCACGCCGCGCTCGCCCACATGCGCCTCGTAGCCGCGCCGTCCGCCCGCGTCGCCCAGCGTCTGGATGAAGTCGTGCGCCTCGGCACGCCTGGCGGCCGCTTCGATCTGCGCCAGCGTGGCGTCGGGCCGGCCGTAGGCGATGTTGTCGGCCACCGAGCGGTGCATCAGCGAGGTGTCCTGCGTGACCATGCCGATGTGCATGCGCAGCGAATCCTGCGTGACCTTCGAGATGTCCTGCCCGTCGATGAGGATGCGGCCGCTTTCCAGGTCATGGAAGCGCAGCAGCAGGTTCACCAGCGTCGACTTGCCGGCGCCCGAACGGCCGACCAGACCGATCTTCTCGCCGGGCCTGACCACGAGGTTCAGGTCGTCGATCACGCGGCGGCCCGCGTCGCCGTAGCGGAAGCTCGCCTGCTCGAAGCGCACCTCGCCGTGCGGCACGTCGAGCACCGTGGCATGGGGCGCGTCGAGCACCGTGCGCGGGCGCGACAGCGTCTTCATGCCGTCCTGCACCGTGCCGATGTTCTCGAACAGGCTGGTCATCTCCCACATGATCCAGTGCGACATGCCCTGCAGCCGCAGTGCCATCGCCGTGGCGGCGGCCACCGCGCCCACGCCCACCGTGCCGTGCGACCACAGCCACAGCGCCATGCCCGCCATGCCGGCGGTGAGGCCCATGCTCAGCGTGTGGTTGACGATCTCGAAGGCGCTCACCAGCCGCATCTGGCCGTAGCCGGTCTTCATGAACTCGCGCATCGCGTCGCGCGCAAAGCCGGCCTCGCGCTGCGTGTGCGAGAACAGCTTGACGGTCGCGATGTTGGTGTAGGCGTCGGTCACGCGCCCGGTCATGAGCGCGCGCGCGTCGGCCTGCGCCTTGCCGACCTTGCCCAGGCGCGGCACGAAGTACACCAGCGAGGCGATGTACAGCGCCAGCCAGATGACGAAGGGCCACACCAGTTGCGCGTCGAGCACGCCCACCAGGATGATCATGGTGGCCACGTACACGCCCATGGCCACGAGCACGTCGGCCAGCACGAACACGGTCTCGCGCACGGCCAGCGCGGTCTGCATCACCTTGGCCGTGATGCGGCCCGCGAACTCGTCCTGGTAGAAGGCCATGCTCTGGCCCAGCATCAGGCGGTGGAAGTTCCAGCGCAGGCGCATCGGCAGGTTCACCGCCAGCGTCTGGTGCTTCACGATGGTCTGCAGTGCCACCACGCCGATGCTGATCACCAGGAACGCGGCCAGCCACAGCAGCGTGTCGCCGCGCTCGGCCCACAGCCGCGAGGGTACCTGGCCGCCTAGCCAGTCGACGATGCGTCCGAGGATCGCGAACAGCGCGGCCTCGAAGGTCGACATCACCGCCGTGAGCACCGCCATCGCGGCGATCTTGCCGCGCACGCCGTGCGTGCAGGCCCACAAGAAGGCGAAGAAGCCTTGGGGCGGCAGCGCGGGTTCGGCGGCGGGATAAGGGGTAAGGAGTTTTTCGAAAAAGCGGAACAAGGAATCGGTCTCCAGGAGAGCCTTCGACTGTAGCCCTGCATGCATGACCTTGCCCCGAAAAGGTGCGTTCGCGGCCGGTGCCTTCAGCAAGCCTTCAGCTGCGTCGTGTCTTGGTGTCGTCGGCCCGTGCTGCCTTTGTTTCCATGCCTCCCAGCCGCTCGCTCAGGAAGTCGATGAAAGTTCGCAGCTTGGGCGACATGTACTGCCGGCTCGTGTACACGGCGAACAGCGTGACCGGCGTGGCCTCGAACGTGGGCAGCAGCCGCACCAGCCGACCCTGCGCCAGGTCGTCGTCGATGAGCCACACGGGCAGGTAGGCGATGCCCATGTCGGCGCGCACCGCGTGCAGCGTGAGCGTGGTGTCGTCCGAGCGCATCGCGGGCGTGAGCCGCAGCGGGAACATGCGCCCGCCCGGTCCCTTGAGCGCGAGGTTGTCCAGGTTCACGTAGCTGGGCACGATCGCGCCCAGCTTCGCGAGGTCGGCCGGCACCGCGGGCAGGGCGCCGTGGCGCTTCAGGTAGGCCGGCGTGCCCGCAAGATGAAAGGGCACGCGGCACAGCGGCCGCGCGATGAGCGCGGGCGAGGGCTCCTGCGTGGCGCGCAAGGCCAGGTCGTAGCCGTCGGCCGCGAGATCGACCTTGCGGTTCTCCAGGTGCATGTCGACCAGCACCTCGGGGTACGCCGCGCGGTAGTCGGCCAGCACGCGCGCAAAGCGCGGCGTGGCGCACCACACGGGCGCGCTCACCTTGAGCTGGCCGCGCGGCGCGTCGCTGGTCTGGCCGATGGCGGCCTCGGCCGCGTCGAGCAGGTCGAGCGCGCGGCGGCTCTGTTCGTACCAGGCGGTGCCGGCCTCGGTCAGGCTGAGGTGGCGGCTGGAGCGGTGCAGCAGTCGCGCGCCCAGCGATTTCTCGAGCTGCGCCACGTGCTTGCTGGCCATCGGCGCCGACAGGCCCAGCCGCTCGGCCGCCGCCACGAAACTGCCGGCCTCGACGACCTCGCGGAACACGCGCAGGCTGGTCATGCGGTCCATCGATGATTTCCTGTGAAGAAAGGATTCGATGCATCGTAGCCTGTCGATTTCCTGAAAGGAAATGTCTACAGTCGATCCAACGCCTCAAGGAGCATCGACTTGACCCACGACACCACCCCTCTTTCCCGCCTGCCCACGTACTTCATCTCGCACGGCGGCGGCCCCTGGCCCTGGATGAAGAAGGAGATGGGCGCCACCTACGACCAGCTCGCCGCCTCGCTGGCCGACATGCCGCGCCAGATCGGCCGCACGCCGGCCGCCATCCTCATGGTCTCGGCGCACTGGGAGTCGCCCGTGTTCACCGTGCAAGGAAACCCGCGCCCGCCCATGATCTACGACTACGGCGGCTTTCCGGCCCACACCTACCAGGTGCGCTACGCCTCGCCCGGTTCGCCCGAACTCGCGCAGCGCGTGCAGTCGCTGATCGCCGCCGCCGGCCTGCCGGCGCAGATCGACCCCGAGCGCGGCTACGACCACGGCATGTTCTCGCCGATGGCCGCGATGTACCCGAACGCCGAGGTGCCGGTGGTGCAGCTGTCGCTGCGGCGCGGGCTCGACCCGGCCGAGCACCTGGCGCTGGGTCGCGCGATTGCGCCACTGCGCGACGAGAACGTGCTCATCGTCGGCAGTGGTTTGAGTTATCACAACCTGCGCAACTTCGGCCCGCAGGCGCACGGCGTGTCGAAGGCCTTCGGCGACTGGCTCGACGAAACCGCTGTGCAGGCCACGCCGCGGGCGCGCGTGCAGCGCCTGCAGGACTGGGCCTCGGCCCCGTCGGCGCGCATGGCGCATCCGCGCGAGGAGCACCTGATTCCGCTGATGGTCGCGGTGGGCGCGGCCGAAGGCGACGTCGGCGAGCGCGTCTACCACGAGGACGCCTTCATGGGCGGGCTCGTGGTGTCGAGCTACCGTTTCGGCGCGGCGTGAGGTCGCGGGCCGCGCGGCAGAATGAAGCCATGCCCACGCCCGCTCTTCCCACCCCCGACGAATCCGCCGAAGCCCGGCGCCAGATCGCCCGCATCGAAGCCCTGTCCACCTCGCACGACCCGGTGCACGACGGCGTGCGCGTGCGCTGGCGCCGCTTCGGCACCGACACGACGCAGCCGCCCATCGTGCTGCTGCACGGCGGCCACGGCAGCTGGATGCACTGGCTGCGCAATGCCGAGGCGCTGTCGGCGCAGCGCACGCTGCTCCTGCCCGACATGCCCGGCTTTCATGATTCCGACGCGCTGCCGCGCGTGGCGCCCGGCGAGGACGCGCTGGTGCCGCTCCTGGCCGCGCTTGGCGGCACGCTCGATGCGCTCATCGGCACCGGCACGCCCATCGACCTGGGCGGCTTCTCGTTCGGCGGGCTCACCGCCGCGCGCTTCGCGGTGCGGCGCGGCGCCATCCGCCGGCTGGCGCTGATGGGCAGCGGCGGCCACGGCACCTTGCGCCGCATGACGGTCGAGATGATCAACTGGCGCGCCGCCCCCGACCGCGAGACCGAGCGCGCCGCGCTCATGCACAACCTGGGCGCGCTGATGCTGCACGCGCCGGCCGCCATCGATCCGCTGGCCTTCGAGATCCACGACCTCTCGTGCCACGGCACACGCTTTCGCAGCAAGGAGGTGTCGCTCTCGGGCGGGCTGCAGGCCGCGATCGACGCGCTGGGCGTGCCGACGCTGCTGTTGTGGGGCGAGTTCGACGTCACCGCCGATTCGCGTCCGCTGGTGGCGCAACTGGCCAGCGAAGGCCCCGGCCGCGAAGGCGTGGTGATCGACGGCGCGGGGCACTGGGTGCAGTACGAGCGCGCCGACGAGACCAATGCGCGGCTGCTGAAGTTCTTCGGCTGAACTTCGCCGTCGCGACCCGTTACTGCTTCGTGAGGCCGAGCTTGCGGATGGTCTCGGCCCACTGGTCGTAGGTCGTGCGCGTGAGGTCGGCCAGCTGCTGCGGGGTCGACGATTCAGCCTCGTACGCCCCCTGGCGGAAGAAGTCGCGCGTGGCCGGCATGGCCAGCACCTGCGCCAGCGCGGCGTTGAGCTTGGCGACCACCGGGGCCGGCATGCGCGCCGGGCCGTAGAAGCCGAGCCAGCTCGCCATGTCGACGCCGCTCACGCCTTGCTCGCTCATCGTGGGCACGTCGGGCAGCATCGCGCTGCGTTTGGGGGCTGCCACCGCGAGCATGCGCACCTTGCCGGTGGCCGTGTTCTGGATGGCGTTGGGCGCCGCGTCGAAGTAGTACTGCACGCGGCCCGCGAGGAAGTCCTTCGCCGCATCGGCGCCGCCCTTGTAGGGCACGTGCACCACGTCGAGCCCGGCCTGCCGCGCGAAAGCCTCGCCGTAGATGTGCGACGAGGTGCCGGTGCCGAACGAGGCATAGCTCATCTTCCCCGGGTTGGCCTTGATGTACGCCACCAGCTCCTGCACGTTGCGCGCCGGCACGCTGGTGTGCACTGTCAGCACCAGCGGGCCGCGGGCGCCGAGCGAGATGGGCGTGAGGTCCTTGAACGGGTCGTAGCGCACCTGCGCCAGCGTCTGCGGGTTCTGCGCGACCACGGAAGAGGGCGCGTACATGAAGGTGTAGCCGTCGGGCGCCGCGCGGATCACTTCCTCGGTCGCGAGGATGAAGCTCGCGCCCGGGCGGTTCTCCACGATGACCGGCGTCTGCAGCACCTCGCCGAGCTTGTTGGCGACGAAGCGCGCCTGCGCGTCGGAGGCGCCGCCGGCCGCCAGGCCGAGCACGATGCGGATGCTGCGGCCCTTGACCGGAAAGTCCGCGGGTGAGGCTGCGAATGAAGACAGCGGCAAGGCGATCGCGCCCAGCGCAAGCCATGCGGCCGCGCTGCGTCGGGTGATGAAAGAAGAAGGGCTCATTGCTTGGCCAAGCCTACCTGCTGCACCATCGCGCCCCAGCGCTCGTAGGTCGTGCGCGTGATGCCGGCGAATTCTTCCGGCGTGGTGGCGCCCGCTTCGTAGCCGCCCGTGCGATAGAACTCGCGCACCTGCGGCATCGCCAGCACCTGCGTGAGCGCCGCGTTGAGCTTGGCTACCACCGGCGCCGGCATGCGCGCGGGCCCGTAAAAGCCGAGCCAGCTCGGCAGGTCCAGCCCTGCGTAGCCTTGTTCGGCGAAGGTGGGCACGTCGGGCAGCGCGGGGATGCGCGCATTCGCCGCGATGGCCAGCACCTTCACCTTGCCCGTGGCCGAGGTGATGATGGCCGACGAGGCCGAATCGAACATGTACTGCACGCGCCCGCCGATCAGGTCTTTCGCCGCGTCCGAGCCGCCCTTGTAGGGGATGTGCACCGCATCGACGCCGGTCTTCTTCACGAAGGCCTCGCCGTAGATGTGCGACGAGGTGCCCGCGCCGAACGAGGCGTAGCTCACCTTGCCGGGGTTCGCCTTCACGTAGGCCACGAGTTCCTTCACGTTGCTGGCCGGCACCGAGGTGCTGACCGACAGCACCAGCGGTCCGCGCCCGCCCATCGAGATGGCGGTGAAGTCCTTGAACGGGTCGTAGGGCACCTGCGCGAAGGTGTGCGGGTTCTGCGCCATCGTGGACGAGGGCGCGTACAGCAGCGTGTAGCCGTCGGGCAGTGCGCGCGACACCTCGTTGGCCGCGAGCATGGTGCTGGCGCCGGGCTTGTTGTCGACGATCACGCTGGTGCCCAGCACCTCGCCGAGCTTCTGCGCCACGATGCGCGCCTGCGCATCGGTGCCGCCGCCGGCGGTGAAGCCCACGACGATGCGGATCGGTTTGTTGCGCGCCGGAAAGTCCTGCGCGAACGCGAGCGGCGCCAGGCCCAGCAAGGCCGCGGCGCCGAGCGCCGTGCCGAATGCACGGCGGGTGCCGTTGAGTCTCTTCATCGATGTCTCCGTTGGAATGTTCTCCTGATATTGATTTAGAAAATCATAAAAATCCATATTAACTAGGGAATACCCCGAACAAACGCCTTTTACTGGCTTTTGTATTTGACAAAATGAACATTGAAATCAAAATACGACGAAACAGCCCATCCAAGACACCCATCTCATGAAAACTGTCGTCCGCACCGACGAGCGCATCCTGTCCTCCGACATCTTCGACCGCGACAGCCGCGTCAAGCGCCCTGACCACGGCAGCTGGGCCGAGCCCGGCAAGAACATTCCGGTCTATCACCGCTGCGGCGTGCTGGTGGTCGGCGGCGGCCCGTCGGGCACCGCCGCAGCCGCCGCCGCGGCCCGTGCGGGTGCCGACGTGGCGCTGCTCGAGCGCTACAACCACCTGGGCGGCTTGTCGACCGGCGGCCTCGTGATCTGGATCGACCGCATGACCGACTGGGAAGGCAAGCTGGTGATCCGCGGCTTCGCCGAAGAACTGTTCGACCGCCTGCCCGCCGACGCCATCGCCGGCCCGCAGCGCGAGGACTGGGGCTCGCAGGACGCGGCCAAGGCCGCGCACTGGTCGCAGCGCACGGCCGCCTACCACGGCATCGTCACCTGGTCGCCCACCATCGACCCCGAGCGCCTGAAGCTGCTTTCGCAGGAGATCGTGCTGGAGCGCAAGGTCAAGCTCATCTACCACTCGTGGGCCGCCATCCCGATCGTGCAGGACGGCGCGGTCAAGGGCGTGGTCTTCGAGAGCAAGGAAGGCCGCATGGCCATCATGGCCGACGTGGTGGTCGACGCCACCGGCGACGGCGACCTGTTCGCCCGCGCTGGCGCCGCCTACGTGAACGACATCGAAGAGGCCGACGTGCACCACTGCATGAACACCTCCTGGCTTTTCGGCGGCGTGGACATGAACCGCTGGATCGACTTCAAGGCCGGCCAGCCCGAGGCCTTCGCCGGCTTCATGGCGCGTGGGCGCGAGCAGCTCGGCCTCTTCGAGCGGCCCTTCGTCTCGTGGCGCAACGACGTGGCGCTCTTCATGGGGCCGCGCCAGTCGGGCTACTCGGCGCTCGACGTGGACGACCTCACGGCCGTCGAAGTGCGCTCGCACCGCGCCATGGCCGCGCACCTCGACTACTTCAAGGCGCACGCGCCCGGCTTCGAGGACGCCTACCTGATGCTGAGCGCGCCGCAGATCGGCGTGCGCCATGCGCGGCGCCTCACCGGCGTGGGCGCGGTGCTGCGCAGCCAGTGGCCCGACGGCGTGGCGCTGGCGGACGAGATCGGCGTGACGCCCGCGGTGTCGCCGAAATTCCCGAACATCTCCATTCCCTATGGCGCGCTGGTGCCGCAGCAGCTCGACGGCCTCGTGGCCTGCGGGCGCCACATCTCGTGCGATCGCAACTCGCACGGCTTCATGCGCGAGATTCCGCAGTGCTGGATCACGGGCCAGGCCGCGGGCGTGGCGGCGGCGCTGGCGTCGCAGGGCGGCATCGCGCCGCGCTTCGTCGATACCGGCGCGCTGCAGTCCGCGTTGCTGGCGCAGGGCGTGTACCTGCGCACCGGGGGCGAAGCCGGGCAGGGCGCGGCCTCCGTCGCGGCCGAAGCCAGCGCCTGACCCGGCTCCTTTTTTGCCATGAACCCGGCCGACCTCCTTTCGCGAGCCTCTACATTGCAGAGTCTTGCAAAGCGTTCAAAGGGTCCTTCCATGTCCACCGATAAAAACGACAGCTCTCTTTCCGCGGCCGATGCCTCCGATTCGCGCGGCGAACGTTCCGACACCGTGAGCGCGCTGGAGCGCGGCATCTCGGTGCTGCGCTGCTTCAGCGAAGACCGCCCGGTGCTCGGCCACGCCGACGTCGCGCGCATCACCGGCATTCCGCGCCCCACGGTCAACCGGCTGGTCGCGACGCTGCTCTCGCTGGGCATGCTCAAGCCCGCGCAGGCGCCCGACCGCTTCATGCTCGGGCCGGGCGTGGTGTCGCTCTCGCGCGTGTTCCTCGGCAGCCTCGATGTGCGCGCCGCCGCGCGGCCCAGCATGCAGGCGATGGCGGAGGAGGTCGGTGCATCCGTCTACCTCGCGGTGCGCGACGGCATGGAGATGGTGCTGATCGAAGCCTGCCGCCCGCGCTCGTCGATGCTCTCGGCGCGGCTCGACGTAGGTTCGCGCGCGCCGCTGCCGAATTCGGCACTCGGCCGCGCGTACCTCTCGGCGCTGCCCGATGCGCAGCGCAACCAGCTGGTCGATTCGATGCGCCTCCTGCGCGGCCCCGAGTGGGACGGCATCGCCGCACCCATGACGCGCGCCATCGGCGAAGCCAAGCGGCTGGGCTATTGCCTCTCGCTCGGCGAATTCCACCGCGAGATCAACTCGGTGTCGGTGCCGCTCATCGGCCCCGACGGCGAGGTGATGGCGCTCAACGGCGGCGGCGCCGCCTTCGTGTTCACCGAAGACAGATTGCGCAACGAACTCGCACCGCGGCTGCACGACATCGCGCTCACCATCGCGCGCGACATCGGCGGCCACGTGCCTTCACCCTCGCCGGGTTAGCAACCCGGCCGGGGACCCTTCCCCACGGCGACAGAAGAACGGAGACACAGGTCATGCACCTGAGCGATGAAGAAAAAGCCATGTACGACGGCCGCGACGGACCGGCCGTGCAGAAGGCGATGGACCTGCTGATGCGCTACGGCGAAGCCCTCGGCGCCGAGCGACTGGTCGAGACGCGCAACGTCTGCGCCACCATCACCTCGACCACGCCTTTCCAGCGCGACTTCGCGCTCGCCAAGGGCGGCGGCATGGACGCGGTGTTCTCCGAATTCAGCCTCGACAGCCAGGAGACCGTCGAGATCCCGAAGTTCAAGGTCTTCACGAGCCACCTGCAGCTGGGCTTCGATCCGGGCCAGCCCGAGCGCATGGGCGTGAGCGAGGAGATCGTCCAGTTCTACAACAAGAGCGAGCGCCATGCGGCCGGCCTCGGCGCGCAGATCATGAACACCTGCACGCCCTACCAGGTGGGCAACATCCCGACGCGCGGCGAGCACTGCGCGTGGATGGAATCGTCGGCGGTGGTGTATTGCAACTCGGTGCTTGGCGCGCGCACCAACACCGAAGGCCGCGAGAGCACGGGCGCGGCGATGCTCACCGGCCGCATTCCGTACTGGGGCTACCACCTCGAAGAGAACCGCCGCGCGACCCATGTGATCGAGCTCGACATCGAGGTCGAGTCGGTGCAGGACTGGGGCCTGCTCGGCTACTACATCGGCGAGCACGTGCAGGAGCGCGTGCCGGTGGTGCACAGCCGGCGCGGCATCGGCCGCGTGCCGAATTTGCCGCGGCTCAAGCACTTCGGCGCGGCCGCCTCGTCCTCGGGCGGCGTGGAGATGTACCACATCGCCGGCGTCACGCCCGAGGCGCTGACGCTGGCGCAGGCGCTCGGCGGAAAGGCGCCCATCGAGGTGCTGCGCTACGGCGAGGCCGAGCGCCGCGCGACCTACGAAAAGATCAACGTCACCGGCAAGGACGCCGAAGTCCAGTACGTGATGCTCGGCTGCCCGCACTACACCATCGAGCAGATCTGGGAGGCCGCGCAGCTCATCGAAGGGCGCCACGTGCACCCCGACTGCGAGCTGTGGATCTTCACGCCGCGCGCCATCAAGTCGCTGGCCGACCGCAACGGCTACACGAAGATCATCGAGGACGCGGGCGGCATTCTCATGACCGACAGTTGCTCGGCCATGAGCCGCGCCGTGCCCAAGGGCACGAAGACCGTGGCGCTCGATTCCGCCAAGCAGGCGCATTACCTGCCCGCCATCCTCGGCGTGCAGGCGTGGTTCGGCAGCACGGCCGAATGCATCGATGCGGCCTGCACCGGCCGCTGGAACGGGGGCTACGCATGAACGCCGCAGTCATGACCGAAGAGAAGACCATCGTGATCCGCGGCCGCAAGGTGGTCGGCGGCGTTGCGGAAGGCGAGGCGCTGGTCACGCGCGACCGCATCTCGGGCTGGGGCGGCATCGACCCGCGCACCGGCACCGTCATCGAGACGCGGCACGAACTGCGCGGCCAGAGCTTCGCGGGCAAGGTGCTGGTGTTCCCGGGCGCCAAGGGCTCGTCGGGCTGGTCCGCGATGTTCCACATGACGCGGCTCATGAACTCCGCGCCTGCGGCGTTCCTGTTCAACGAGATGACGACCAAGATGGCGCTCGGCGCCGTGGTGACGCACTCGCCCTCGATGACCGACTTCGAGCGCGACCCGCTCGCATGCATCGAGACCGGCGACTGGGTGCGCGTGGACGCCGACCGCGGCGTGATCGAGATCACCAGGAAGAACAACGACAACAAAACCGGAGACCGTTCATGACCCGCCCCCTGCGCAGCAACTTCCCGCGCGGCTCCTACCTCTGGTCGGTGCGCAATGCGCACTGGCGCGCGCTCGGCATTCCCGAAGAGGATTGCGAGAAGCCCAAGATCGCCATCGTCAACAGCTCCTCGGAGCTGGCCGCGTGCTTCAGCCACCTGGACAAGGTGGCGGCGGAAATCAAGGCGGCGATCCGCGCGGCGGGCGGCGTGCCGTTCGAAATCCGCACCGCCGCGCCCAGCGACTTCATCACCGGCGCGGGTGCGCGCGGCGCCTACATGCTCGGCGCGCGCGACCTGGTGACCAACGACATCGAAGTCGCGGTCGAAGGCGCGCAGCTCGACGGCATGGTCTGCCTCACCTCGTGCGACAAGACGGTGCCGGGGCAGCTCATGGCGGCCGCGCGGCTCAACATCCCGACATTGCTCGTGCCCTGCGGCTACCAGCCCAGCGGCGAGTACCGCGGCAAGCACATGGACATCGAGGAGGTGTTCATCGGCGCGATGCACGCGGTCACCGGCCACCTGCCGGTGGAAGAACTCGTGGGCATGAGCCGCGAGGCGATCCGCGGGCCGGGCGTGTGCTCGGGCCTGGGCACGGCGAACTCGATGCACATCGTCTGCGAAGCGCTCGGCATGGCCTTGCCCGGCAGCGCGCCGGTGGCCGCGCTGAGCCCGAAGATGATGGACGACGTGCGCGCGGCCGGCACGCGCATCGTGCAGATGGTGCTGGACGACCTGAAGCCGCGCGACATCCTCTCGGCCGGCGCCTTCGCCAACGCGGTGCGCGCGGTGCTCTCCGTCGGCGGCTCGCTCAACACGGCCAAGCACCTGCAGGCGATATCGACCGAGGGCGAGTGCGGCGTCGATGTGTACGGCCTCTTCGAAAGCCTCGGCCCCACGACACCGGTGCTGGCCGGCGTGCGGCCCATCGGCGAGCATTCGATCGAGGCCTTCGAGGCGGCGGGCGGTTGTCGCGCGCTGATGAAACAGCTCGCGCCCTTGCTCGACACGGGCGCGCTCACGGTGACCGGCGGCACGGTCGCCGACAACCTGCGCCACGCCGAAGTGAGGGACGCCGAGGTGATCCGCCCCATCGACCGCCCGGTCGCGCCGCTGCCGGCCATCGTGCTCCTGCGCGGCAACCTCGCGCCCGAGTCGGGCCTCATCAAGACCGGCATCGCCGAGCGCAAGGTGCGGCGCTTCACCGGGCCGGCCGTGTGCTTCTGGACTTCGGACGCCGCCATCGCCGCGATCAAGAACCACGAGATCGTGCCGGGCCAGGTGGTCGTGATGCGTGGCGCCGGCGCGTGCGGCGGACCGGCCATGGGCGGCGGCGCATCGCGCGTGGTCTTCGCGGTCGATGGCGCGGGGCTGGGCGACCAGGTCGCGCTGCTGACCGACGGGCATCTCTCGGGTCTCGTCTGCAAGGGCCTCGTGGTGGCCGAGGTGTCGCCCGAAGCCGCGCTCGGCGGGCCGCTTGGCCTCGTGCGTGACGGCGACGTGATCACCATCGACCTCGACGCGCGCCGCCTCGACATCGCATTGACCGACGCCGAACTCGCCGCGCGCCGCGCCGACTGGCAGGCGCCGCCGCCGGCCTTCGACACCGGCTGGCTGCAGCAGTACCGGCGCAACGTGAGTCCGCTGTCCAAGGGGGCCGTGCTCGTGCGCACCGAGCGCCCGCAGCCCGCCAGCTAGACCTTTTTCACCCCGGCCTTCGCCAACCGGTGCGCACCCCCCGTGCGCACCCGGTGGCGTAGCCCTGCGCGCGATCCAAGTTTTCAACCCAAAAAAGAGCAGGAGACAAGAAACCATGAAGAGACTTTTGATGTGGTCGGCCATTGGCCTGGCCAGCAGCGGTGCGGCGCACGCGCAATCCAGCGTCACCGTGTTCGGCGTGATGGACCTCGGCGTCCAGTACACGAAGGGCGAGGGCGGCGGCTCAGTCAAGGCGCTGTCGAACGGCGGTCTCTCGACCAGCCGGATCGGCTTTCGCGGCACCGAAGATTTGGGCGGCGGCCTGCGCGCGGGCTTCTGGCTCGAAGGCAGCCTGAACCCCGACCTGGGCACTGGCCGGCCGAGCAACACCAACAACCAGACGAGCGGCGCGGGCCCGGCGGGGCCGATCACCTTCGACCGCATGTCCTTCGTGAGCCTGTCGCACGATTCGCTGGGCGAAGTGCGGCTGGGCCACGACTTCATTCCCACGCACTACAACAGCATCTACTTCGACCCCTTCAATGCCAACGGCGTGGCGCGCGCGGGCAACCTCACCTTCGCCGGCGCGGGCACCGGGCCGCTGCCCACGGCCATCACCGGCAGCAACACGGTGAGCTACTGGCTGCCGGCCAAGCTGGGCGGCTTCTACGGCATGGCGATGATCGGCACCGGCGAGAACAACTCCACCGCGCCGAACCGCGACGACGGCAACTTCGGCGGCGCGCGCTTCGGCTTCGCCTCGGGCGCGTTCGACATCGCGGCGGCCGTGACGCGCTCGCACTTCAACGCCACCTCCACCATCGGCAACTACACGCACGCCAACATCGGCGGTTCGTGGGACGCGGGCTTCGCGAAGTTCTTCGCGCTCTACAACAAGGTGACGGTGAAGCTCGCGGCCGGCACGGTGCGCAAGAACACCGTCGAGATCGGCGCGCACGTCCCGGCCTTCGAGGTCGGGCGCATCCGCGTGAGCTACGCCTACCTGGACGACCGCAGCGACGAGAGCCTGCGCAACGCCAACGGCATGCCGCGCAACCGCGACGACGCGCGCCAGTTCGGCATCGGCTACGTGCACAACCTCTCCCGGCGCACCGCGCTGTACGGCACCTATGCGCGGCTGATGAACAGCGGGCAGGCGCGCTACGTGGTGAGCGGCGGCAGCGCACCGGCGGGCGGGATGCGCTCGTCGGGGTGGGAGTTCGGCGTGCGGCACCTCTTCTGAACAAGGAGGCTTTCATGCGACGCAGAACCTTGACTCTCGCGGCCCTCGCCGCCACGGCACTGCCCGGCGCGGCGGCCTGGAGCGCCGACGCGTACCCGAACAAGCCGCTGAAGCTGATCGTCGGCTTTGCCGCGGGCGGCGGCGCCGATTCGCTCACGCGCATCATCGCGGAGGGGCTGTCGAAACAGCTCGGCCAGCAGGTGATCGTGGAGAACCGCCCCGGCGCCGACGGCGTGCTCGCGGCGCAGGCCACTTCATCGGCCAAGCCCGACGGCTACACGCTGCTGATGGGCACCAACACCGCGATGGTCGCCGCGCCCACGCTGCGGCCGACCTCGCCCTACGACCCGTTCAAGGCCTTCACGCCGATCAGCTCGGCGGGGCAGTTCTCGATGTTCCTCGTGGTGCCGTCGAGCTTGCCGGTGAAGAGCGTGAACGAGCTGCTGGCGCTTGTGGCGTCGAAGCCCGGGGCGCTCAATTCGGCATCGAGCAACAGCGCCTCGGAGCTCGCGATGCTGCAGTTGCTCGGCGAGCGCAAGGTGGTCAACGCGCGTTACAAGGGCGACATGCAGGCCATGACCGACCTGCTGGGCGGGCAGATCCAGATGATGTTCACCACCGGCACGCTGGCGCCGGGCTTCGTGAAGGAGGGGCGCATCCGCGCGCTGGTCACGCTGCTGCCGCAGCGCAGCGGCTTGCTGCCCGATGTGCCGACGGGCGGCGAGCTGGGGCTGGGCAAGCTCACGATCACGCCCTGGGCCGGCTTCTTCGGGCCGCCGGGGCTGCCGAAGGAGATCACCGACAGGCTCTCGCAGGAACTGCAGAACACGCTCAAGCGGCCCGACGTGCATGCGCAACTGGTGCAGCAGGGCTTCGAGGGCTACGGCATGAGCCCCGCGAAGTTCGCCGAGTTCTTCCGCACGCAGTACGACGCCTTCGGCGCGACCGTGCGGGAGCACAACGTCAAGTTCGAATAGAAGAGGCCTCGCGGCGCCAGAAGGCGGCATCGGGGAAGGTGCCGGCGCCGGCCGCGGCGTTGTCCGTCATGTGCTCCGCACGGCCCGTGCCCGGGATCGTGCAGGTCACGGCCGGATGGCTCAGCACGAACTTCAGCAACACCTGCGCCCAGCTCGTGCAGCCGATGTCGCCGGCCCAGGCGGGCAGCGGCTTGTCGCGCAGGCGCCGCAGCAGGCCACCACCGCCGAAGGGCATGTTGACGATCACCGCCACGCCGCGCTCGGCCGCGAGCGGCAGCAGGCGCTGTTCGGCATCGCGCGCATCGAGCGAGTAGTTGATCTGCACAAAGTCGAGCTGCTCGGCGCGCAGCACGGCTTCGACCTCGTCGTAGGCCGAGGCGGTGTAGTGGGTGATGCCGATGTAGCGCACGCGGCCTTTCTCCTTCCAGCCGCGCAGCGTGGCGAGGTGGGTGCGCCAGTCGACGAGGTTGTGCACCTGCATCAGGTCGATCTGCGGCGTGCGAAGCCGGGTGAACGACTGTTCCATCTGCGCGATGCCGGCTTCGCGGCCCGAGGTCCAGACCTTGGTCGCGAGGAAGGGCCTGGCGCTCAGCTTGGCGGCGGCCAGTAGTTCGCCGGTGGTTTCCTCGGAGCGGCCGTACATCGGCGAGCTGTCGATCACCGTGCCGCCGGCCGCGAAGAGCGCATCGAGCACGCCGGGCAGGCGCCCGTATTCGTCGGTGCCGGGACGCCGGTCGAAGCCGATCCAGGTGCCGCAGCCGACGACCGGCAGGGCTTCCTTCGTGGAGGGAATGGGGCGGGTGGTCATCTGCATCGCGGGCCTGCGGGGTGGCTGCTGGGCGAAGGAGGGGAGCGCGGCGCCTGCGCACAGGGCTGCGCCCAGTCGGAGCAACCGGGCGCGCGTGAGGGCGTAAGGGTGTGCGTTCGTGAGGGGCGTCGTCACGAACGAAATTCTGCGCCCGCCATGCCGGCGGGCGGAAGGGCTCAGCGCAGGTAGCGCCCGTCGGCCTTGAGCATCGACAGCTCCGAGAAGGTCAGCCCGCGGTGCTCGCCGGGCCGGTACGACACGGCGATGCCGCCGAGGTCGAGCGTCTTGAACGACTCCAGGCCTTTCTGCAGCGACTCGGGCGTGGGGTTGGCGCCCGCGCGCTTCAGGCCTTCGACCATGACCTTGGCCGTGACGTAGCCCTCCAGGCTGGCGTAGCTGAACTCGGTCATGCCGATCTTCTTCATCGCCGCCTGGTACTCGGCAATCACCGGCATCGCGCTGTTCCACGGGTAGGGCACGACCTGCGAGATGACCACGCCGGCCGCGTCCTTCTTGATGTCCTGGAAGAGCTTCTGCCCGTTCAGGAAGGAGAACGAATAGAACGCCGTCTCGCCGCCGGCCGCGCGGTAGGCCGCGATGAACTTCGCCGCCACGTCGTTGGTGGCCGACAGCACCACGGCCTTGGGCTTGAGCTTGGCCAGCTCGGCGGCGCGCTCGGCCGCGTCGGAGCCGTCGTTCTTGATGGCCACGCTGCCGACCATCTTGTCGCCGCGCTCGGCAATGAACTTCTGCGTGCTCTCCATCGCCGAGCGCGCGCCGGGGTTGTCGTTGTGCGCGAAGGCGATGCGCGACAGGCCGATGGTGAACAGGTGGTTCACGATGCGGCTGTATTCCTCGTCGAAGCTGATGCGCACCGGAAAGCCGAACTCGCTGAACTTCACCACCGGGCCCGCGCCCGTGTAGGGGCCTACGACGGGAATCTTCAGCTCGTTGGCCGCCTTCAGCGCGCCGACCGCCGACGAGGTGCCGATGGGCATCAGCACGCCGATGGCGCCGTCTTTCGCGAAGGTCTTGACGTTCTCGGCGCCCTTGGCGGGGTCGTAGGCGTCGTCGAGCTGGCGCAGCTCGACCGGGCGGCCGTTGACGCCGCCGCTCGCGTTCAGCGCGGTGAACATGGCACGGATGCCCACCAGCGGTTCGGTCGACAGCGACGCGAGCGGGCCGGTCTGCACGTAGGTCTGGCCGATCAGGAGCGGCTTGGCGGGCTGGGCCGAGGCGGGCGCCCCTGCACAGACGAGGGTGGCGAGCGCGGCGAGGGCCAGAAACCGCAGGTGAATCTTTTTGTGTCTCATGGTCACTAATTGTTAATAAACCGATCTTAAGGCGCGGGCCTTCGCAGGTAAATCGATCGCTGGTTGCGACCTGGGAAATACTGTATAAAAATACAGTTAACAACTGCAATCATGGGCCTCCCTTTCCTCGACTCCTTTTCCACCGCCGCGGGCCGCGGCGTCTGGCACGCCGACGAACTCGGCCTGGCCGACGCGCAGGTCGTGGCCACCGGGCATGCCGCGCTCGACGCCGAACTGCCCGGCGGCGGCTGGCCCGTGGGCGCGATGACGGAGCTGCTGCAGGCCACGCCCGAGGCCCATGTCTGGCGCCTGCTGCTGCCCGCGCTGGCGCAGGCGGT
>NZ_BCUS01000046.1 GCF_001591345.1 Variovorax boronicumulans NBRC 103145
CGACAGCGTGCCCGCGGCGCCCAGTTGCCACACGCCGCCGGCGCCGGCCAGCGCCAGGCCGCGCGTCACTTCGCCATGCGCTTCCACCGTGAAGCTGTCGCTGAGGCCGCGGCGCCAGGTGCCGGTCAGCACCGGCTGCTTGCCGTAGTCGAAGGAGCGCAGGCCGTAGTTGCGGCGCACCACGCCCAGGTCCACCGTCCAGTCGCTCAGCCCGGGCGCCAGCAGGCGGCTGCTGTCGAAGAGCGAGAAGCTCAGCGTGGCGGCGCGGCCCAGCGCGTCGGTCACCACCACCTGCGCCGTGCCCGTGCTGTTGATGCGCGGCAGCGCGTTGAGCTGGAAGGGCCCCGCCGGCACTTGGCCGCTGTACTGGCGGATGCCGTCGATGAACAGTTCCACGTCCGAAGGCATCGTGGCCGAACCGATGAAGCTGGGCAGCGGCGCGGTCTGCCGGTAGGGCTGCAGGCCGAAGTCGCGCGACAGCTGGATGCCGCCGATGCGCGTGGCGCGCGACCAGGGCACAGCGCCGGTGAGCGTATCGCCCACGCGCAGGGTGAGCATCCTGTCGGGGAAGGCCATGCTCCAGGTGCTGTCCATGCGCACGGACTGGTCCTTCCAGCCCTGGGTGTCGTGCGTGCGCTGCATCAGCCAGGTGGTGCTGAGCACGCTGGCGCCACGAAAGGCGCGCAGCTCGCCGAAGGCGCTCAGGCTGGCGCTGCCGCCCCTGCCCTGGGTGCCATAGAGGTCGTAGTTCAGCAGCAGGCCGGTGGACGTGCTCAGGGGCTGGGCGGTGACTGCCGCCTGCCCCACGGTGGCCGTGGGCAGCTGCAGCATCGCCAGCGGCGCGGTCAGGCTCAGTTGCTGGCGCGCGGCGTCGTAGTCGGCCACCAGCCCGGGCAGGTCGCGCAGGGGCAGCCATTCGGCGCCGTTGTCGGGCAGGGAAAAACTCAATTCGCGCAGCACCGCGCGGGAGGCCGACAAGGCCCCGGCCTGCAGGCGAAACGGGTGCAGCCCGCGCGCCATGCCGTTGAGGCTGACCTCCAGGTACAGCGTCATGGCACCCGGCACGGACTGCGCGGCGGGCGCTGCGTGGGCGGGGAGCGTGGTCAGGGCCAGTGCAAACGGAGCCAGCAAGGCCCTCGCAGCGAACCCGGCCCGCTCAGCGCGCCAGCGGCGCGAGGTTGGCGTCCGTCGTTCTGCCATCGATCATGACCTGCCAGCGACCCGCGCCAGCCAGGGCGGCGGGCGACGTCTTCAGCGGCCAGCGCATGGTGGCGCCGGGCAGCACGTAGCCCAGCAAGCCGGTGTAGGCGGCGACGGTGCGGCCGTCCGCGCCGGTGAACACGAGGTCCGCGAGCTGGGCATGCACCCCGCCGCTGTTGCTGACTTCCAGCACGGCCTTGCCGTCCTCGCGCCGCAGGCTCCAGCGCAACTGCGCGGGGGCCGGCTCCGCGCCCGCCGGAGACACGAAGATGGGCAGCGAGTGCCGCATCACGAAGTTCAGGTTGCTCTTCTTGCCATCCGCCGCCGCGCCTGCCGCCTGGGGCACGGGCAGCTCATCCACCAGCACGCGGTAGGCCTCTTCCGCCGGGCCCGCGGGCGGCGGGCCGTTGCGGATCACGCGCACCAGTTGCCGCCCGTCGGTGGGCAGTTGCAGCATGGGCGGGCTGACGACCAGTCCGTCCGCCGGCTCCATGCGGTCCTGCCCGTCCACCTGCGTCCAGCGGAAGACGCGGATCTGCGCGTCCAGCGGCGCCGTTCCCGTGTTGCTGAGCCAGAGCCCGTCGCCCTGCCGTGTCGGCGCCAGGGTCAGGGTGACCGGCGAGACCTGCAGGCCGGCCGCCTGGACCGCACCGCCGCCAAGCAGGCATGCGCCCCACAGTCCGAGGATGGCAAGTGCACGTCTCACGATTCAGTACGGGTACGGGCTCAGTACGTGACCGTCACCGTGACGGTGTCGGCGTAGCTGTCCGGCGTGAAGTTGGCGTTGGTGTTCTTGGCGTAGACCGTGTGCGTGATCGCCGCACCGGTGCCCGTGCCGCCGACCACATTGGCGCCGGTGCCGACGGTGTTGCCCCACACGGTGGTGTTGCCCGCGTTGGAGTACAGCGCGTAGGGCACCTTGTCGGTGTTGGTGGCCGAGTTGGCGACGGACGACATGGCACCCGTGCCGTCGGTGGTGCCGCCGTTCGTGGACGAAGGCAGCAGGCCGACGGTGTACGGCGTGGTCTTGGAGCAGGTGACCGAGATGGTGTTGTTGCCCGTCTGGTTGGTGGCGGTGGGCTGCACGGTGGTGCCCAGGCTGATGTCGGAGGCGTTGCCGGCCGTCACCGAGCAGCTGCGGACGATGGTCATCTTGACCTGGAAGTTGGCGCTGGCCGTGTCAGCCAAGGCCGAACCGGATGCGAAAACGAAGGTGGCGGTGGCCGCCGCGGCGACTGCGAGCTTGAGCATGAAGGCACTCCAAATGTAATCAATAAGACCTGACAGGTCGGTATTTTGTAATCATTTTGCATACGTTTTGACTACAAAGTGGCGCAAGGATGCCCCACAACCGGCCCGTTTGCCCTCGGATTCACGGCGCCTCGGCTCAAATTTCGTGATCTAGTTCTCGTAACAATTGGAAAACTGTTTGCATTGTTTACATTTCCACCACAGTCAAAGCGCCCCCTGCCTCCGCGAAGTGGAGGCCTTGGTGCGGTCGATAGCGGGTGGGGAAGTGGTCGCAACAAGCGCAGGGCTTGGTGGCGCCCGAGGCTGCCCAGCCTCAGGAAGTCGATGCGGGCCGGCTCAAAGCGTTGCCCGGACCCGCCCGGGCGCAGACGGCAGGGAGTCGCCCTGCCCCCTCGTCAGCCTCAGCCCTTGGCCAACCGCCGCCGCGCCTTCACCGCCGACGCCAGCCCCTCGAGCACCGGCACCGTCTGCGCAAAGCCGATGCAGGCATCGGTGATCGACACGCCGTGCTTCAGCGGCACGCCGGGCTTCAGGTCCTGGCGGCCTTCCTCGAGATGGCTCTCGATCATGATCCCGGTGATGCGCCGCTCGCCGGCCGCGATCTGCGCGGCCACGTCCTCGGCCACCACGATCTGGCGCTGGTGCTGCTTGCTGCTGTTGCCGTGCGAGACGTCGATCATCACCTGCGGGCGCAGGCCGTTGGCCAGCAGCGCCTCGCAGCTCGAAGCGACATCCGCCGCCGAATAGTTGGGCGCCTTGCCGCCGCGCAGGATCACGTGGCAGTCGTCGTTGCCGCGCGTCTCGAAGATCGCGGCCATGCCCATCTTCGTCATGCCCATGAAGGCATGCGGCGCGCGGGCCGCGAGGATGGCGTCGGCCGCCACCTTCACGCTGCCGTCGGTGCCGTTCTTGAAACCGACCGGGCAGCTCAGGCCCGAGGCCAGCTGGCGGTGGCTCTGGCTCTCGGTGGTGCGCGCGCCGATGGCGCCCCAGGCGATCAGGTCGGCGATGAACTGCGGGCTCAGCAGGTCGAGGAACTCGGTACCGGTCGGCAGGCCCAGCGTGGTCAGCTCCAGCAGCAGGCGCCGCGCGCGCTCCAGGCCCTCGTTGATGGCAAAGCTGCCGTCCAGGTGCGGGTCGTTGATGTAGCCCTTCCAGCCGACGGTGGTGCGCGGCTTCTCGAAGTAGGCGCGCATGACGATGAGCAGGTCGTCCTGCAGCGAATCGGCCACCTTCTTCAGGCGCTGTGCGTACTCGATGGCCTGGTCGTGGTCGTGGATGGAGCACGGGCCGACCACGACGACCAGCCGGTCGTCGCGGCCGTGCAGCACGTCGGCGATGGCCGCACGGCTGCCTTCGACCAGCGCCAGCGTGTTGTCGCGCACGGGCACGCGCTCCTGCAGCAGCGCGGGGGTCATGAGAGGACGCACGGCGCCGATGCGCACGTCGTCGATGCGGGTGGTGTCGAGCGTGCTGTCGCGGGAGCCGACTTCGGCGTCGTGGCGGGGATCGTCGAGGCGGGACATGATCGTGGAATGCTGTGATGTCGAGGGGGTTGCTTCGATTGTCCCCCAGCACGCCCTCCTCCCCCGGCTCAGGCGGCCTTCAGGAACACGTCGGGGTCCGTCGCGGCCTGCAACGGCCGCTGGCCTCACAGGACAAAAGCCAGGCGATCACGCCGACGAACGCGACAGCGTCGCCAACTTCTTCCTCGCGCTCTGCAAGAGGCCGACCTTCTCGACGGGCAGCGGCGCCTTCGTATCCCCGGGCTTGATGATCTCGAGCGCCGCGGGTTTCGGCATGAGCGCATCGCGCGGCGTGAGGCCGTTGAACTTCGCGTTCGAGATGACGTGCACCTTCAGGTGACGGTGGATGCTCTTCGAGAGCTTTCGGCAGGCGGCCGCCAGGGTGGCTTCGTCGGGCATCGACTGGCCGTGCACGACGAGCAGCTCCAGGGTGCCGTCTTCGTCCTCCGCGAGCACGAAGGTGCGCACGACCGAGGCCTTGAACTTGCCGCGCAGCATCGCGCGAACCGGCTCGGCCGCGGCGAACGACTTGAGCGCGATGTTGCGCAGTTCGTCGTGGAAGATGAACGCGCGGTCGATCGAGAAGGTCTCGGCCTCCTCGGCCTTCGGCTTTTGCTTCTTCAGGATGCCGCTGCCGACGAGGTGCGCCAGGGTGCGCTCCGCATCGGCCGTGTCGAGCTTCGAGCGATGGGCCAGCTCGCTGGAAGACAAGGGTTGTTGGGGCGCCGCGTAGGCGACCATCAAGAGCTTTTGCACCTCGGGGGCGAAAAGAAAATCTGCAGCACTCATTTCGCGGTTCTCTAGTTCTCTGCTTCTGTGGGGTTCTCTACAAGCGGGTTGCATTATCGAGAGCGCCCTGTCTCCCGTGCGATGCGGCTTTCTCCACGGCGTTTTCGCGGCGGATTCCGTCACCGCGCATGGCGCCGACCTACAGCGGAGCCCGGCGCCCACCGGTAAGAACGGCTGAACACGACAAGGAGCTTCAGCCATGGACCTGAAACAGACGATCGACAAGATCAAGCAGGTGGATGCGGCGCGCGCCGACTACCCCGGCGAACACCTCGTCGTGCTCGGCGCCGGCGTGCTGCTGTTGCTGGCCGCGGGCCGCAGCCGGTCGTTCCTGATGCGAGTCGTCGCGGGCGCCGCCGGCGGCGCGCTGATCGGCC
This sequence comes from Variovorax boronicumulans NBRC 103145, assembly GCF_001591345.1. Classification (GTDB taxonomy): domain Bacteria; phylum Pseudomonadota; class Gammaproteobacteria; order Burkholderiales; family Burkholderiaceae_C; genus Variovorax; species Variovorax boronicumulans. Next base: position 5,144 of record NZ_BCUS01000046.1, read on the forward strand.
GGGCGGCGAGCGGCACCGGCGGCATCGCGAAGCTGGCCGGCGTGTTGCAGAACGGAGGCCTGGCATGGCCGCGACGCTGACCCCGCGGGCCCGCCCGTCCGCAGGCGACCCCCGGCGGTACTGGGCCCCGTGCCTGGGCGTGGCGCTGGTGGCGATGTCGCTCTTCTATGTGACCTTGAAAGACCTGGTGCACGAGAGCGCGGCGCGTGCTGCGGCCTTGACCACTGCGGTTGTGCCCGCCAAGCCCGAAAAGTTGGCCGCCCGCGAAACGTTGCCGAATGCGGCGCCAAGCGCATCCTCAGCACCCGTCACCCCGACAAACGCGAACTTCGAGCCCCCGGTGATCGGCCCCGAAACGCCGGCCGCCAAGTCCGTGCCTGCCGTCGTCGAGGTGCACAAGTGCGTCATGCCCGAGGGCGATGCTGCCTACTCCGACGGGCCGTGCCCCGAGGGCGCACGCGCGAGCACGCTGCGATTGCCGCGCGACCTGCACGCCTTGGCAAGCCCGTGAGCGCAGCAGCGGGCGGCTGCGCACGCGTGATCGGTCGGGGGGCGAATGTCCATACAGGGACGTTCCGAAAATGCCAATTTCGGCAGGAATCCGACGTCTGAATTCAGATTACATATTGAAGCAATCAGCATAATTGATGCCGCTCGCGACACCCTGCCGCGAGCGGCCGGGTCAAGGGAGTACTCGGTCTTGTGTGCACAACCGAGATCACAAAAATGAAGATCAATCACAAGAGCACCATCGTCGTCCTGTCGGCGCTGCTGATGACAGGATGCGCGTCGGTCAACATGGCCAGCAAAGAGGAGAGCGACAAGGCCAAGCAGTTCAGTGCCCCGGACACCGGAAAGTCCGGCCTTTATGTCTACCGCAACAGCTTCGTCGGCAAGGCCTTGAAGAAGGACATCTGGGTCAACGGCAAGTGCCTGGGCGAAAGCGCCTCCGACGTGTTCTTCTACACGCAGGTCGACGGCGGCAAGAAGAACAAGATCGAAACGGAATCGGAGTTCTCGCCCAACGCCATGGAGCTGTTCATGGACGCCGGCAAGAATTACTTCGTCCGTCAGTTCATCAAGATGGGCGCGTTCGTGGGTGGCGCCGATCTGGAGCAGATTCCGGAGGAGCAAGGCAAGGCTGATATCGCCTCGCTCGGTCTGGCGCAGTCGGGCACTTGCGGCAACTGAGCGGTGTCTCTGAGGGAGCGATCACCAACGGCTGATCGCCCTCCCTCAAGCAATTTTCACTCCGGCTTCGCCCAAGGCATGGGCGGCCATCAAGGCGTGCGAGAGGTACGCTGCAAGGTCAGCGGCCTCTCTCTCACCCCGCCTTCAGAAACACATCGTGGTCGGGCGCAAAGTTGGCGTGCAGCGGCAGCATCGCGCCGCCCAGCGCGCAGGCCTGCGCCCCCGCCCTGCCCCCATGCAACTGCGGCGCCCACAGGCCTTCCCAGTTGCACTGCGCGAGTGCCGCGCGGGTCTGCACCAGCAGCGCGTCGAGCAGCGCGCGTGACATCGAGCCGTCCATCACCACGTCGGCCAGGTCGAGCACCGCCGTGCTGCTGACGATGGCATGCGCCAGCGCGCGTGACGCGCTGCCGAGCCAGGCCTGCGTGGCCGCGGCGAACGGCGCTTCGAGCGCGCGGTCGTCGTAGGCGGCGGTGGCGTCGAGGCCTTCGGCGCGCAGGCGCTGCTCCAGCTCCCACAGCGACGCCTCGGCCACCACCTGCGTCGACAGGCCTTCGGAGGGCTTCTCGGTGCGCATCGGGATCGACGCGAGCGCGCCCGCGTTGCCGTGTGCGCCGGTGTGCAGGTGCGAGTTGATGACCAGCCCGCCGCCCACGAAGGTGTCGACGAAGATGTACAGAAAGCTCTTGAGGTCGTGCCCGCGCCCCGTCACCAGCTCGGCCACGCAGGCCGCCACGGTGTCGCGCGCGAAGCCCACGGACACGTCGGTGCGCGCGCGCACCTCGGCCAGCAGGTCCATCTGGTTCCATTCGTCCGACTGCGCCTTCGACAGCCCCAGCGTGCGGTGCCAGCCGCCGAGCTGGAACGGCGCCGCCAGCCCTGCGCCCACGTTGCGCGCGGCCAGCGGCCCGAGCCCGTCGCGCAGGCGGTGGATGTGCTCGGCGATCACGGGCAGCAGCGCCGCGGCGTCCGGGAATTCGTAGCGGATCGCGTGGTGCTCGCGCACCCGCGCCGCGAAGTCGATCAGCAGCCACTCGGCCCCGCGCCGCCCGAGCTTGACGCCGATGGCAAAGGCGCCGTCGGGGTTCAGCGCCAGCGGCACCGAGGGCTGGCCGATGCGCCCGCGCACGCGGCTTTGCTTGACGATGAGGCCGTCGTCCTCGAGCCGCGCGGTGATGAGGCCGATGGTCTGCGCGCTCAGGCCCGTGAGCCGCGCGAGGTCGGCCTTGGGCAGGCTGGTGTGCACGCGCAGCGCCTGCAGCACCACGCGCTCGTTGAACTGGCGCATGCCCACCTGGTTGGAGCCGCGCGGACGCAGCAAGGCCGACGGGCGCTCGAGGGCATCGGTATCAAGCATGGGCTTCCGCAGGCAACTGGTCGGCGGTCATGGCACCGGTCATCACGGCCACGGTGTCGCTCATGCTGATCCTCTTCGGGTTGAGCACGGCCGCGCGCCTGCCCAGGCGCGCCACGTGGATGCGGTCGGCCACCTCGAACACGTGCGGCATGTTGTGGCTGATGAGCACCACGGGCAGGCCGCGCTCGCGCACGCGGCGGATCAGCTCGAGCACCATGTTGCCTTCCTTCACGCCGAGCGCGGCGGTGGGCTCGTCCATGATGACCACGTGCCGCGCGAAGGCCGCGCTGCGCGCCACGGCCACGCACTGGCGCTGGCCGCCCGAGAGCGTTTCGACCGCCTGCGTCATCGACTGGATGCCGACCTTCAGGTCGGCCATGCGCGCCGTGCTTTCGAGCAGCATCTTCTTCTTGTCGAGCATGCGCAGCACATTGCCCAGGAAGCCGGGGCGGCGCAGTTCGCGGCCGAGAAAGAGGTTCTCGTAGATGGTCATCGCGGGCGCGACGGCGAGGTCCTGGTAGACCGTCTCGATGCCGGCGCGGCGCGCATCGAGCGGGTTGCGGAAATGCACCGGTGCGCCGTCGAGCAGGATCTGGCCTTCGTCGGGCACGATCGCGCCCGACAGCGCCTTGATGAGCGACGACTTGCCCGCGCCGTTGTCGCCGATCACCGCGAGGATCTCGCCTTCGCGCAGCTCGAAGTCGACACCGTCGAGCGCGGTGACCTGGCCGTAGCGCTTCACCAGGCCCTTGGCCTGCATCACGATCTTGGGGTTGGCCACGGTGTTCATCAGCGGGCTCCCTTGCGCGAGAGTTGATCGGCCGCCACCGCCAGGATCACGAGCACGCCCGTCACCAGCACCTGGTAGATCGACGACACGCCCATCAGCGTGAGCCCGTTGCGGAACACGCCCACGATCAGCACGCCGATGAGCGAACCCAGCACGATGCCGCGCCCGCCGAAGAGGCTGGTGCCGCCGAGCACCACGGCCGTGATGGCATCCAGGTTCTCGGTCTGACCCGCGTTCGGGTCGCCCACGCCGGTGCGCGCCACCGACAGCAGCGAGGCGATGCCGTAGAACACGCCCGCCGCCACGTACACCGCGAGCAGCACACGCTGCGTGGGAATGCCCACCAGCCGCGTGGCCTCGGCGTTGTTGCCGATCGCGTAGACATGCCGGCCGGCCGCCGTCTCGCGCAGCACGAACCACGCGAGCGCATAGAGCGCCAGCATGAGCACCGAGCCCCACGCCACCTCGGCGCTGCCGATGGTGAAGGTGGTGCCCAGGCCCGTGAGGCCGGCGGGCAGGTCGGTGATGGTCTGCGACGACGAGTACAGCTGCGTGATCGCGAACGCGATGTTCAGCGTGCCCAGCGTCACGATGAACGGCGGCAGCTTGATGCGCGTGACCAGCAGGCCGTTGAGCAGGCCGAACAGCGTCGTCACGCCGATGCCGCACAGGATGGCCACCGGCACCGGCATGCCGAGCTCGGTGGCGAACTTCGTCATGATGATCCCGCCCAGTGCCATCACCATGCCGCACGACAGGTCGATGCCGGCCGTGAGGATGATCAGCGTCTGGCCGATGGCGATCACGCCCACCACCATCACCTGCTGCAGGATCAGCGACAGGTTGCCGCCCGTGAGAAAACGCTCGGACTGCGTCGCGAAGAAGATGCAGGCGCCGAGCAGGGCCAGCCACGGCCCGAGGGCGCCCCACGGGATGTGGTGCGTCGGAGATTTCGCCATCGGTGTGCTTCCCTATAGACCGGGGCCGTTTATTTCTTGCCCCAGCACAGCTCGGTGCCGGTCTTGGTGTCCTTGCTGTCGACGCCGGCCACGCTCTTGCCGGCGATGAGCGTCACGCCGGTGTCGACGTAGCCAGAGGCCTTCTTGCCGGTCTTGGCGAATTCGACGCCCGCAGCCACGCCCATGGCGGCCATCTTCAGCGGGTACTGCTGCGAGGTCGCGGCGATGATGCCGGCGGCCGTGTCCTTGATGCCCTGGCAGCCGCCGTCGACCGAGACGATCATCACGCCCTTCTCCTTGCCCGCGCGCTTGAGCGCGTTGTAGGCACCGGCCGCGGCGGGCTCGTTGATGGTGTAGACCAGGTTCACGTCGGGCGCCTTCTGCAGGCAGTTCTCCATCACGGTCTGCGCCTTGGCCTGGTCGCCGAAGCTGTCGGCCATGCAGACGATCTCGGGCGACTTCGACAGCTCGTTCGACTTGGCGTCGTTGGCCGGCAGGCCGAAGCCCTTCATGAAGCCGTTGTGGCGCTGCGCGCCCACGGGGTGGCCCGGCAGCAGGTCGAGCGCGACGATCTTGGGCGTCTTGCCGGCCATCGCGGCCTTGGCGTACTCGCCGATGAGCACGCCGGCCGTGTAGTTGTTGGTGGCGAAGAGCGCGTCGGTGGCGTCCGGCGGATCGGCCGGGCTGTCGAGTGCGATCACCTGCACGCCCTTGTCGCGCGCCTTCTTGATCGCCGGCACGATGGCCTTGGCGTCGCTGGGCGTGATGAGGATGGTCTTGGCGCCGGCGGCGATCATGTTTTCCATCGCCGTGATCTGGCCCGCGTTGTCGCCGTCGGCCTTTCCAGCCCCCGACAGCAGCTTGGCGCCGAGCTTCTTGGCCTCCTCCTGCGCGCCCTCTTTCATCTTCACGAAGAAGGGGTTGGTCTCGGTCTTGGTGACCAGGCCGATGACGGGCGGGTCGGCGGCCAGGGCCGTGGACGTGGCCGATGCGGCAAGGGCCAGGACGGCCAGGGCGGGAACGAAGCGCGGGCTGATGAACATGAGGTTGTCTCCTTCAGGGGGGCGGGCGCACAGCGCCTGCCGTGCTTGCTATGGAACCGGATGACGACCCGCCAACGAGCGGGAAGGCATTCGGACGAGGGGGACTATCGAGCAGTCGACCGACTAAATCAAGTCACTTGAGTTATCGGAAACCCGAGGCCGGACAGGTTCGTGCGGTCAGAGCTGACTGCGACGGAGGATTCCGTGCAGCGCGTAATTTGTAATTCAAACGGCCTCGTTTCTATTGCCGCTCGCTCAATTCTTTTCTGATTTTGACAATTGTCATGGATGTTGATTTATCGTCATCGAAGATGCAAAGAATCGGCAATTCGCAAAACGAAAAATAAAGTTTTCGCTGGAGCCCCACCACTCGCCAGCCGTTGATGCCAATGGATGCAGTGCTCCTTTTTTCGTTGCGATCCGCCGACCCGCTCGAATGAACAAATAACCTGGAGGGATCGCGGCACATGTTCGGCCACCTTGTGGAAATACTCAGAAACAGTCCGGAGATCGCATTGTTTCTGGTGCTGTGCATTGGCTACGCGGTGGGCCAGATCTGTTTCGGGCCGATCCAGCTGGGCGGCATCTGCGGCACGCTGATTGCCGCGCTGGTGGTCGGCCAGTTGGGCATCCGGCTCGACGACAGCGTGAAGAACGTGTTCTTCATGCTCTTCATCTTTGCGCTCGGCTACGCGGGCGGCCCGCAGTTCTTCGCCAACCTCGACGCCAAGGGCCTGCGGCTGGGCCTGCTGTGCCTGGTCGAGGTGGTGGTAGTGCTCGCGCTGGTGCTCGGCGCCACCGTGCTGCTGTCGCTCGACCGCGGCACGGCCGCCGGGCTGATGGCGGGCGCGGCCACCGAATCGGCGGTGGTGGGCACGGCGACCGACGCGATCTCGAAGCTGTCGCTCCCCGCCGCCGAGATCGCGCAACTGCAGGCCAACGTGGTCACGGCCTACTCCATCACCTACGTGTTCGGGCTCATCGCCATCGTGGTGGTCACGAGCCAGGTGTTTCCGCTGCTGCTGCGCGTGAACCTGCGCGCCGAAGCCGACAAGCTCTGGAAAACCATGGGCGGCGGCGCCGACGATCCGGACGCCGCCAGCGCCACGCCCGAGATGGTCGGGCGCGTGTTCCGCGTCACCGTGGGACGCGGCCGCTCGGTCGGCGAGCTCACGTCGATCCTCGGGCGGCAGGCCAGCATCGAGCGCGTGGTGCGCGACGGCCAGAGCCTCGCGGTCGAGCCCGACTTGCACTTGCGCGTGGGCGACCAGGTGCTGGCCATCGGCCGGCGCAGCGCGCTCGTCAACGTGGGCGAGCTGCTGGGCCGCGAGTTCGCCGACACCACCGCCTTCGACACCGTGGTCGAGACCACCGAGGTCGTCGCCAACCGTCGCGAATGGTTCGGCCGCGGGCTGCGCATGCTGGAAAACGAGTTGCCGTCCGCCGTGCAGGTGATCGGCGTGGCGCGCGACGGCCACGCCATGCCGCTCGTGAACGACCTCACGCTGCAGCGCGGCGACGTGCTCCAGCTCTACGGCCCCGCGCCCGAGGTGGCGAGCGCCATCGCACAGGTCGGCGACCGCGTGATCGCCTCCACGCGCAGCAACATCAGCTTCGCCGCCGCGGGCATCTTGCTGGGCGTGTTCATCGGCAGCTTCAGCGCGAAGCTCGGCGGCATTCCGTTTTCGCTCGGCACCGGCGGCGGTGCACTGCTCACGGGACTGGCCTTCGGCTGGTACCAGTCGAAGCACCCGCACCGCCTGAGCGTGCCGGCCGACGCACTGGCGCTCATGAAGGACCTGGGCCTGGCCACCTTCATCGCCTGCGTGGGCCTGGCCTCGGGGCCGCAGGCGCTGGCGCTGGTCCAGAAGTTCGGCGTTGCGCTGCCGCTGGTGGGCATCGCCGTCGCGGTGGTGCCGGCCAGCATCTCGCTCTTTGTTGGCCACCGCCTGCTCAAGCTCGAGGCGCCGGTGCTGCTGGGCGCCATCGCCGGCCAGCAGTGCAGCACGCCCGCGCTCAGCGCCGTGCAGAACGCCGCGGGCAACGCCACGCCGCTGCTGGGCTACACGATCACCTACGCCATCTCGAACGTCGTGCTGCCGCTGATGGGTCCGCTGATCGTGGCCCTGGCCGGACTGGTGCAGCACGCGAAATAAGACAACGACCCGAGACGCCCCACGCCCTTCTCTTCTCTCTTCTTCTCATTGATGCACTGAAAGGACTTCCCCTATGGAATGGCTGCATGAACTCTTCAAGAAGTCGCCCGAAATGGCGCTCTTTCTCTCGCTGGCGGTCGGCTACTGGATCGGCAAGATCAAGTTCGGCAAGTTCCAGCTCGGCGGCGTGGCCGGCTCGCTGCTGGTGGCGGTGATCGTGAGCCAGGTCGGCGTGCAGATCGACGGCGGCGTGAAGGCCGTGCTGTTCGCGCTGTTCATCTACGCCGTGGGCTTCGAGAGCGGGCCGCAGTTCTTCAGCTCGCTGGGCAAGCAGTCGATCAAGGAGATCATCCTGGCCGCCGTGATGGCGGCCACGGGCCTGGCCACGGTGGTGGTCATGGCCAAGCTGTTCGGGCTCGACAAGGGCCTGGCGGCGGGCGTGGCGGCCGGCGGCCTCACGCAGAGCGCCATCATCGGCACGGCAGGCGACGCCATCGGCAAGCTCGGCCTTGCCGCGGCCGAGACGGCACGGCTGCAGGGCAACGTGGCCATCGGCTATGCCGTGACCTACGTGTTCGGCTCGTTCGGAGCGATCATCGTGTGCGTCAACATCCTGCCCAAGCTCATGGGCCGCAGCATCCGCGACGACGCGATCGCGGCCGAGACCGCGATGCAGGCCGGCGTGAAGGTGCTCGGCCCCGACCAGGAAGAAGCCGCGCCCTCGCTGGTCGGGCGCATCTACCAGCTCACGAGCGATCCGCAGCGCACGGTGGCCGACATCGAGAACGCCAACCCGGCCACCACCATCACCATCGAGCGCGTGAAGCGCGACGGCAAGTTCGTCGAAGTCAGCCCCACGCTCGTGCTGCGCCAGGGCGACTACGTGCTCACCGTGGGCCGGCGCGATGCCGTGGTGGCGAGCGCGCCGCTGCTGGGCAAGGAGGTCGACGCGGTCGACGGCATGGAGCTGACGCTGAACAAGCGCGAGATCGTGCTCACCAACAAGGACTTCGGCGGCAAGACCGTCGACCAGATCCGCCAGGCCACCGCCGGCGGCGTGCGCCACGGCATCTTCGTGGTGCAGCTCAGCCGCATGGGCCAGGTGCTGCCGATGAAGCCCGACACCGTGGTGCAGGTGGGCGACCTGGTGTCGATCTTCGGCGCCGAGCAGGACGTGAAGCGCGTCGCCTCCCTCGTCGGCGACGTGATCGTGCCCAGCGCCAAGACCGACTTCGTGTACCTGGGCGCGGGCCTGGTGGTGGGCCTCTTGGTCGGCCTGCTGAGCGTGAAGATCGGCGCCATTCCGCTGACGCTCGGCGCCGGCGGCGGCGCGCTGCTGTCGGGCCTGCTGTTCGGCTGGTACCGCGCGAAGAAGCAGACCTTCGGCGCGCTGCCGCCCAGCGCGGTGCAGCTGCTGAAAGACCTGGGCCTGGCGGGCTTCGTGGTCGTGGTCGGCCTCACGTCGGGCCTGCAGGCCGTGCAGACCATCAAGGAACTGGGCCTGACCATCTTCGGCGTCGGCGTGGTCGTCACGCTCGTGCCGATGATCCTCACGATGCTGTTCGGGCGCTACGTGCTGCGCTACGACAACACGGCCGTCTTCGCCGGTGCGCTGAGCGGCTCGCGCAGCGCCAACCCGGCCTTCGGCGAAGTGCTGGGCAAGGCCGAGAACGCCATTCCCACCGTGCCCTTCGCCATCACCTATGCGCTGGCCAACGTGTTCCTCACGCTGCTGGGGCCGCTGATCGTGGCTCTGGTCTGAGCACCACGCCTTCCCTTTTCTTTCTTCTTTCTTTTTTCAACCAAGGAGTACTCCATGGATTTCGGCGACGTGAAAAAGCTGGGCGGCCTGAGCCCGTTCGAACTGAAGGATGCGCTGATCCAGGTCGCACGACAGAGTGACCGCCTCATGCTCAACGCCGGCCGCGGCAACCCGAACTTCCTGGCCACCACCCCGCGCCACGGCTTCTTCCAGTTCGGCCTCTTTGCCATGACCGAGGCCGAGCGCTCGTACATCTACATGGCGGACGTGGGCGGCTTTCCGCAGCGCGAGGGCATCGAGGCGCGCTTCGAGCTCTTTGCCAAGTCGCACGAGGGCGAGCCCGGCGTGCGCTTCATCGAGGCCGCCGTGTCCTACGTGCGCGACCAGCTGGGCCTGTCGGCCGGCGACTTCATCTACGAGATGTGCGAAGCCATCCTGGGCTGCAACTACCCGGTGCCCGACCGCATGCTGCGCCTGACCGAGATCGTCGTGGGCCAGTACATCCACAAGGAAATGATCGGCACCCACCCCTTCGTGGGCAAGTTCGACATGTACGCGGTGGAAGGCGGCACCGCCGCCATGACCTACCTGTTCAACAGCCTGCGCGAGAACCACCTGCTGTCGCCCGGCGACACCATCGCGCTGGGCATGCCGATCTTCACGCCCTACATCGAGATCCCGCACCTGAACGACTACCAGCTCATCGAGGCGCTGATCGACGCGCCGCCGGAGAACAACTGGCAGTTCACCAAGAAGGAGCTGCAGAAGCTGCTCGACCCGAAGGTCAAGGCCTTCTTCCTGTGCAACCCGAGCAACCCGCCCTCGGTGAAGATCAGCGACGAGGTGCTGGGCTACATCGCCGACATCGTGAAGCAGCGGCCCGACCTCATCATCCTCACGGACGACGTGTACGGCACCTTCGCCGACAACTTCCTGTCGCTGTTCGCGATCTGCCCGCAAAACACCATCCTGGTGTATTCGTTCTCCAAGTACTTCGGCGCCACCGGCTGGCGCATGGGCGTGGTCGCCACGCACGAGGACAACATCCTCGACCGCAAGATCGCCGCCCTGCCCGAGGCCAAGCGCAAGGAGCTCGACGCGCGCTACAGCTCCATCACCACCGAGCCGCGCAAGCTGAAGTTCATCGACCGCCTCGTGGCCGACAGTCGCACCGTGGCGCTGAACCACACGGCCGGCCTGTCGACCCCGGTGCAGGCGCAGATGGTGATGTTCTCGCTGTTCTGCCTCATGGACGAGGGCGAGACCTACAAGAAGTCGATGAAGCACATCGTCTCGCGCCGCAAGGAAGCGCTGTACCGCGAGCTCGGCCTGCCGCTGCAGCCCGACCCGAACTCGGTGAGCTACTACCACCTGCTCGACCTGCAGGACATCGCCACGCAGATGCACGGCGAGCGCTTCGGCAAGTGGATTCTCACGAAGCTGCAGCCCAACGAAGCGCTGTTCCGCATCGCCGCCGAAACCAGCATCGTGCTGCTGCCCGGCCGCGGCTTCGGCGGCAAGCACCCCTCGGGGCGCGTGTCGCTGGCCAACCTCAACGAGTACGACTACGCGAACATCGGGCGCTCGCTGCGCAAGATGGCTTCGGAGTACTTTGCGATGTTCGAGAAGGAGGTGGGGGGTAGCAAGGCGGGCACGGCGAAGACCGCCGTGGTCAAGCCCGTGAAGACGGGCAAGGCCGGGAAGAAGAAGTAGCCCTTCTCCCCGGCTACCGGCCCCGCAGGGCGCTCAGCCCACCCTGCGCGCCGTCAACCACTGCGACGGCGCCAGGGCCGCCGCCACCACGCGCACCTCGCCGATGTGGCCGAAGAAGCCGTCGGCGCGCGCACCATTCCAGGAGCCGCCGCCCACCACCCATTGCGAGGTGGCGGAGACCGAAGCCAGTCCCTGCGCCGCCGCGGCATTGCGCAGCACCGGCGCGCCCTCGACGTACATCGTGGTGTCGTGCGACACCGGGTCATTGACGATCGCGATGTGCACCCAGCGGTCGGCAATGACCTCGCCCGACCAGTTGGTCTTGGCCCGGGGCGTTCCCGCCGGACTCGGCACGACCTCCCATTGCACTTCACGCAGGCTCGAAATGGCGAACAGCATCGGCGGCGCCTCGGCGTCGCCCAGGAAACCGGGCAGTTTCCCGCTGAGGCCGTCGCGCGTCATGATGTTCATCCACTTGTGGTTGTCGCTGGTCCAGGCCTTGTCGATCTTCACGAAGGCTTCGACCGTGTAGCCCTGGTCCAGCGTGTGCGCATTGATCGGCGCTGCCGCATCGGTGAGGAAATAGCTCATCCGAGGCGGTTCGTTCCTGTTGGTGTTGAGGAAGCGCACCGAGCCCGGCGCGGCCGAGAGGCGGTGGCGGTCGTCCGTCCAGATGATGTCGCTGTCGGCGGCATTGCGGATGACACTCTGGTTCAGGGCATCGCGACGCAGCGGGTTGGTCCCCGTCACGTCGGCAATCACGGTGCCCGGCAACACCGGCTGGTTCACCGTCCCGCCGATGAAGCGCCAGTGGGCCAGCGTGTTCGCGACCTTGGGATAGTCCTCCGCATCGGCGGCGGGCCGCTGCACGGTGGCTTCGGGGTCCTTGTAGTTGGCCAGGATCAGCGCCTTCGCCTGCTCGACCAGCGACTGCTCGACCGTGGCCTCGCCCGCAGCAAAGCCCTTGTTGAAGCCGGCGAAGCGCTGCGCGAAATCCATCTCGATGGTGAAAGCCTCGTTGGGTGTGGTGAGCACGGCCTGGTCGAAGGCGTTCAGCGTGGCAGCGGGCTTTTGCGGCACCCAGGGCGAGAACGACAGCACCTTGATCTGCTTGTTCGTCAGGTCGAACTCGTACAGGCGCATCAGGCCGTTGCCGCCCTGGTAGGCCATCTGGTAGTCGACCACCATCTCCTCGACCTTGTGGCCGAAGTCGTTGGTCTTCGTGAGGTGCGCGGCGCCGTGGTGGTGGCCGTTGAGCGTCATGAAGATCTGGTCGTTGTCGCGGATCAGTTTCTCCCACAGCATCTTGCCGTAGTCGGTTTCCAGCGGGCTGGTGCCGTCGGGCGCGATATTGAGCAGCTGGTGGTTGACCAGGATCACGGGCAGCGTCGGGTTCTTCGCGATCACCTGCCGCGCCCACGCGATGCCCGCGTCGGACACGCGCCACGACAGCGACAGCACCATGAACTTCTGGCCCTGCGCCTCGAACACGTGGTACTCGTGAAAGCCGCTGGTGTCGCGCGCGCCGAAGGTGGCCTGCTTCTTCGCGCGCTCGGTGCCGAACCACTGCAGGTAGGGCTCGGCGGCCAGGTTGCGCGCGGCGTCGGTGCCATTGACGGGGTCGACGCCGTAGTCGACGTCGTTCAGCACGTCGTGGTTGCCGGCCAGCACGCTGTAGGGCAGCTTCGCGTCCTCCAGCACCTTCATGGCGGCATCGGCCACCTTCCACTGGTCGGGCTTGCCGACCTGGTCGACCACGTCGCCGAGGTGGATGGTGAAAGGAATGTGCAGCGCCTTGGCGTTGGCGGCGATCCACTTCGTCTGCGCCGCGAAGGGCGCGCTGCCGAAGCGCTTATCGTACTGGTCGCTCTCGGCGGCGGTGGCGTAGCGCGCATAGAACTGCGTGTCGGGCATCACGGCCAGCGCGAAGCTCGAACGCTTGCTCACGGCAGGTTCTGGCGCGGGCGGGTTGGGCGCCGGTGCGGGAGCGGGCAGCGGGCCGAAGCCGGCGCTGCCGCCACCACCACCACCGCAGGCGGCGATGAGGGCGCTGCTGCCGCCGACGGTGAGCAGGGAGGCGCCGAGCTTGAGCATCTGCCGGCGTTGCGGGACGCGTTCGGTGTCGGGAGCGGAGGGGGAAGAAGACGGGGAAAGCGGAAGCGCGCGTGCGCCGCGCGGATCGACGGAATCGGACATGACAAGAGAAAACGTTGGGAAGCACCCAGCGTAGGTCGCGGCCATGACTCGGTCATGTACGGCCCATGACACTTCGTCCCCGAAGCGCCCTCCCCTGAATCCGGTTCAGGCCTTGGCCGCGCGCCCCGACGGCTCGAGCACCACCATCCGCCACGCGCACAGCGTGCCCGCCACCGCCAGCAACGCCGCCAGCGCGAACATCGTGCGATACCCCAGCTCCTGCGCCACCGCGCCGCCGAGCAACACGCCCAGCACACCGCCGAAGCCGTAGCCGATCACCGTGAACAGCGCCTGCCCGCGTCCGCGCAGGTGGCCGGGGAAGCGGCGCGACACCACGGCGATGCAGGCCGTGTGGTGCGCCGCGAAGCTCAGCGCATGCAGCCACTGCGCGATGACCAGCGCCGCGATGAAGCCGCCGAGCCCGGCCGTGAGCCCGAGCCGCGCCACGCCCGCGATGCCGCACACCAGCATCCAGCGCGGCATCGGCAACAGGCCGATGAGCCGGCCCTGCAGGAAGAACCAGACGATCTCGGCCACCACCGACAGCGCCCACAAGAGGCCGATGGTGCTCTTGCCGTAGCCGATCGAATCGAGGTACAGCGAGAAGAACGCGTACACCGAGAAGTGCGACATCACCTGGAAGAACAGCGAGGCGAAGAACCAGCGCACGGCGGGGATGCGCAGCACGGGGCCGATGGGCTCCTTCACGGCGTCGTGCGCGGCCGGCGGTTCGCGCAGGTCGGGCAGCTTCATGGTCGCGAGCAGCACCACGGCCAGCGTGCCGGCGGCCCAGTACGGAAAGTGCTTCATGCCGAAGCGCTCGAACCACTCGCCCGCGACGAACACGGTGACCAGGAAGCCGGCCGAGCCGCACAGGCGGATGCGCCCGTAGCGCCCCCAGTCGCCCGCGACGATCTGCGCCATGGCCGCTTCGGTGAGCGACATCATCGAGCTGGTGTGCGTGAACATCACGAGCAGCACCAGCGCGAGCCACCAGGCGCCGCCGTGCCACCACAGCCCGAAGGAGCTGGCCAGCGCCACCGCGGCGCTGAAGCGCAGCAACTTCACGCGCTGGCCGGTGTGGTCGCTGAGCGCGCCCCAGGCGTAGGGCGCGAAGACGCGCGTGATCGATTGCACCGAGGCCAGCAGGCTGATCGTGAAGATCGGCAGGCCCAGGTCCTTGAGCCACAGAGGCAGGTAAGGATTGAAGAAACCGATGTGCGCGAAGTAGCTGGCCGACAGGCCAGCGAACGCCAACAGGTGGCCGCGTCCGGCGGCCACAGGTGGCGCGGCAGACACTACAGGAAAGACGACTGCGGCGACGCAGCTTCGCTCTTCTCGACGGGCGGGTTCACGTCGCCGCACTGCGCGCGGTTGCGCAGCACGTGCTCCATCACCACCAGCGCGAGCATGGCTTCGGCAATGGGCGTGGCGCGGATGCCCACGCACGGGTCGTGGCGGCCCTTGGTGATGACTTCGACCGGGTTGTTGTGGATGTCGATCGACTGGCGCGGGCTGATGATCGAGCTGGTGGGCTTGATCGCGATGCTCACCTCGAGGTCTTGCCCCGAGCTGATGCCGCCCAGGATGCCGCCCGCGTTGTTGCTGAGGAAGCCGGTCGGCGTGATCGAGTCGCCGTGCGTGGTGCCGCGCTGCGTGACGCTGTCGAAGCCGGCGCCGATTTCCACGGCCTTCACGGCGTTGATGCCCATCATGGCGTAGGCGATCTCGGCGTCGAGCTTGTCAAAGAGCGGCTCGCCCAGGCCCACGGGGACGTTGGTGGCGGTGACGCGGATGCGCGCGCCGCACGAGTCGCCGGCCTTGCGCAGGCGGTCCATGTAGTCCTCCAGCGCGCTCACGTCGGCGATGGGGGCGAAGAAGGGGTTGTTGGGGACGTGGTCCCAGCTCTCGAAGGGAATGGCGATCTCGCCGATCTGCGTCATGCAGCCGCGGAACACCATCCCGTATTTTTCGGCCAGCCACTTCTTGGCGACCGCGCCGGCCGCGACCATGGGCGCGGTGAGGCGTGCCGAAGAACGCCCGCCGCCGCGCGGATCGCGGATGCCGTATTTCTTCCAGTAGGTGAAGTCGGCGTGGCCGGGGCGGAACTGCTGGGCGATCTGCCCATAGTCCTTGCTGCGCTGGTCGGTGTTCTGGATCAGCAGCGCAATGGGCGTGCCGGTGGTCTTGCCCTCGTATACGCCGGACAGGATCTGCACCGCGTCGGGCTCGTTGCGCTGGGTGACGTGGCGGCTGGTGCCGGGGCGCCGACGGTCGAGGTCGCCCTGGATGTCGGCCTCGCTCAGGGCCATGCCCGGGGGGCAGCCGTCGATCACGCAGCCGATGGCCGGGCCGTGCGACTCGCCGAAATTGGTGACCGCGAAGAGAGTTCCGAAGGTGTTGCCGCTCATGCCGGGGATTATCCCCACAAAGCAGCAGCCGACTCAGTCGGTGGTGTTTTCCATGCGCTTGGCGAGCGCGCCGAGCTGCAGCTCGATGCTGAACAGCCGCTCGTTCAGCACCGCCGTCTGCAGCCGGATCGCCTCGACGATGGCCTTGGTCTGCGGGTCGGAGGTGCTGTCGGACAGTTCCGCCAGGTCATGCAGCTTCTTGCGCAGTTCGTTGCTCATGGGGCCTCCGTTCGGTCGTGGGGTGCGTCGTGGAAGCCCCAGTATGGAGGCTCGTCAACGCTCCGGCAATGCGGCGCCGCCCGGGGGTACGGCGACCTCCTCCGCGTGGGACGCGCCCACCCCGCGCAGCCGCACCGCCACCAGCACGCCGACGAACAGCAGCACCGCGGCGCACAGGCCGGCCACCAGCCGCAGGGCGCGCAGCAGCGCCTCGCGCCCGGTGTCGAGCAGCACGGCGCCGGTGGTACCGGGCAGTTCCCCGGCCAGCGCGACCGCCCCGCCCAGCGTGCTGCGGGCGGCTTCGACCGCGGCCGCATCGGCCAGACCGGCGGGCACGGCGTCGGCCATGGCCGCGCGGTAGATCGCCGCGCCGACGCTGCCGAGGATGGCGATGCCCAGCGCCCCGCCGAACTCGGAGCTGGTCTCCGAGATGGCCGAGGCCACGCCCGCGCGCTCGGGCGGCGCGCTGCCCACAACCAGGTCGGTGGCCAGGGTGAACACCGGCGCCAGGCCGAGCGAGGAGATGACCGCGCTCGTCACCATCCAGGCCAGCCCGCCCTGCGCGGGCAGCAGCACCAGCATGCCGAAGCCCAGCGCCGCCACGCCCAGTCCGCCGCCCATCACGTAGGCCGGGCACAGGCGCCGCGTGAGCGCGGGCACGATCATCGAGCCGACGATGAAGGCGCCGGCGCCCGGCATGCTCCACAGGCCCGCCGCCAGCGGCGGCAGGCCGAGCACCAGCTGCAGGTACTGCGCGTTGTACAGAAAGAGCCCGAACATCACGAAGCAGGCCAGCATGTAGGCCCCCAGCGAGACGCTGAAGGCCGGCAGCTTGAACAGGCGCAGGTCGATCATCGGGTTGGCCAGCCGCCCCTGCCGGCGCGCGAACAGCCAGCCCAGCAGCGCACCGGCCGCGATGGCCAGCAGCGACACCGCGTCGGGCCCGTGCTCGGCCACCTGCTTGATGCCGTAGATGGCCGCCAGCACCGCGCCCAGCGAGAGCGCCACGCTGGCCAGGTCGAGCGCGCCCGCGTCGGGGTCGCGGTACTCGGGCAAGAGCCACGGCCCGAGCGCCAGCAGCAGCACCATCACCGGCACGCCGATGAGGAACACCGAGCCCCACGGAAAGAACTGCAGCAGCACGCCGCCCAGCACCGGGCCGATGACCGCGCCGGCCGAGTAGCTGGAGATCCACACGCCGATGGCCACGGTGCGCTGCGCCGGGTCGAGGAACATGTTGCGGATCAGCGAGAGCGTGGACGGCGCCAGCGTCGCCCCCGCCACGCCGAGCAGCGCGCGCGTGGCGATCAGCATGTTGGCGCTGGTCGAGAAGGCCGCGAGCACCGAGGCCACGCCGAACGCCACTGCGCCGATCAGCAGCAGCCGGCGCCGCCCGATGCGGTCGCCCAGCGTGCCCATGGTGACCAGCAGGCCGGCCACGAAGAAGCCGTAGATGTCGACGATCCACAGCAGCTGCGAGGCGGTCGGCTTGAGGTCTTCGCTGATCGACGGGATCGCCAGGTTCAGCACCGTGAGGTCCATCGAATAGAGCATGCAGGGCAACGCGATGACGGCCAGCCCGGTCCATTCGCGCGCCGTGGCGCGGGGCGGGTGCCGCCCGGTCGGGTGCGCCGCTCATGGGCCGGCTCCGCTGTCGCTTGCCGACCAGGCCTTGCGCACCTCGATGCTGCTCAAGCGCGCCGAGGGAATGCCGGCCGCAAGCTGCAGCGCCTCTTCGTCGCTGTCGGCCTCGACCAGGTAGAAGCCGCCCAGCTGCTCGCTGGTTTCGGCGAACGGCCCGTCGGTGACCGAGAGCTTGTCGTTGCGCATGCGCACCGTGACCGCCGTGCCGGCCGGCTGCAGGGCCTCGGCCACGACGAGCTTGCCGAGCGCCTGCAGGTGGGCGTCGTAGTCGATGTGTTCGTTGATGTAGTGGTCCATGTCCTGCGCCGAGAAGTGGCTCGTCTGCGCGTCGGTTCCGTAGATCAGGCAAAGGTATCTCATGCGGCATTCCCCTCGGGGTTTTCGATCATTTCCATGACCTCGATGGGACGCACCTCGATGGCGCCGTAGCGCGCCATCGGAATGCGGCCCGCCAGCTGGATCGCGGCGTTCAGGTCGCGCGCCTCGACCAGGATGAAGCCGCACAGCTGCTCGCGCGCTTCGGCGTACGGACCGTCGACGTGCGAGCGCTGGCCCTGGCGCACCTGCACCACCTTGGCGGCGCGCACCGGGCTCAGCGCCTCGGCGACGATGAAGTGGCCGGCGGCTTCGAGCAGGCGGTCGTAGGCCATCGAGTCGGCATTGAGCGCGCGGCGCTCGTCGGGCGGCAGCGCGCGAAGCACCGCTTCGTCGCAATGAACGAGGCAGAGGTATTTCATGCGGAATCTCCTTGCAGATGTGAGTGAGGACATCACTGGTCGAACGGCGACGGCCGGAATCGACAAGGGGCGTCAAAAATTTTTCGTGTCGGGCAGCGAGGCCAGCTGCCGCTCCAGGAATTGCCGCTCGGGCTGCTGGCGAACCAGCAACAACGCCTGCAGATAAGCGGCGCGCGCGTCCTCGGTGCGACCCAGGCGCCGGCACAGTTCGGCACGCGCGCCATGCGCCAGGTGGTAGCGCGCCAGCTCGCCGCGCGCGAGCAGCGCGTCGATCAGCGCGAGCCCCGCAGCCGGCCCATCGCGCATCGCCACGGCCGCCGCGCGGTTGAGCTCGGCCACGGGCGAGGGATCGAGCCGCAGCAGCACGTCGTACAGGCCGACGATCTGCGGCCAGTCGGTGTCGGCGGCCTCGGGCGCTTCGGCATGCACTGCGGCAATGGCGGCCTGCAAGGTGTACGGACCGAAGCGGCGCGACAGCAGCGCGCGCTCGACCAGCGCCGCGCCCTCCCCGATCTGCCCAAGGTGCCACAGGCCGCGGTCCTGCGCGTCGAGCAGCACGAGCTCGCCCTGCGCCGAGGTGCGCGCAGCGCGGCGCGCGTCGTGCAGCAGCATCAGCGCGAGCAGGCCCAGCGCCTCGGGGTCGGGCAGCAGCTCGGCCACCAGCCGACCGAGCCGGATCGCCTCGGCCGAGAGGTCGGCGCGCGTCACGCTCTGGCCCGACGAGGCCGCGTAGCCTTCGTTGAACACGAGGTACACCACGCGCAGCACGGCATCGAGCCGTTCGGGCAGCTCGGCCAGGCCCGGCACCTGGTACGGAATGCCCGCGTCGCGGATGCGCGCCTTGGCCCGCACGATGCGCTGCGCGATGGTGGGCGCGGGCACGAGGAAGGCCCGCGCGATCTCCTCGGTCGCCAGCCCGCAGACCTCGCGCAGCGTGAGCGCCACCTGGGCGTCGGGCGCGAGCGCGGGATGGCAACAGGTGAAGACGAGGCGCAGGCGGTCGTCCTCGAGCGCGTCGGCATCGGGATCGGCTTCGTGCCAGGCGGGCGCGGGGTCGGCCAGCGTGTCGGTGTGGGCGGTGGCGTCGTCCCACGCCGTGAAGCGCGCCTGCCGGCGGATGCCGTCGATCGATTTGAAGCGCCCCGCCGACACCAGCCAGGCGCGCGGGTTGGCCGGCACGCCTTCGCGCGGCCATTGCTCGAGCGCGGCGCGAAAGGCGTCGTGCAGCGCTTCTTCGGCCCGATCGAAATCGCCCAGCAGCCGCACCAGCGTGGCGAAGATGCGGCGCGACTCGCTGCGGTAGATCGCGTCGAGCGTGTCGGCGATCGCCGTCGGTTGTTCGGTCACCCGGTGTCGCCGCCGGCCAGCCAACGCTCGAGCTTGACGAGCGAGCCGGTCCAGCCATGGTTATGGCCGTCGCGCGCCGCTTCATCGAAGAACTGCTGGTGCATGAGCACGAGTTCGCAGCCGCCCGCGTCGGGCTCGAGCTGCACGGTGACGCGCGACTCGCGCTCGGGCGTGCTGCGCCAGGCCCAGCTGAAGACCAGCCGGCGCTCGGGCACGACCTCCAGGTAGGTGCCGCTCACGTCGTGCGTCTCGCCGTCCGCCGCCAACATGGTCACGCGAAAGCGCCCGCCCACGCGCAGGTCGACCTCGGCCAGCGGCACGTCGACGATCTCCTCGGGGCCGAACCAGTGCTTCAGCGCTTGCGGGTCGGTCCACGCGCGCCAGACTTTGGCGGGGCTGACGCGGAAGTGCCGGCGGAGCGTGAGCGAGGGGCGATCGGTGCCGGGGCCGGCGGTGGGGCCGGGGGAAGGTTTCGCCATTCGGTGTCCTCCTGGTGGTAGAGAAAGCGCGCCAGTGCATCGAGGCGGCCGGTCCAGAACTTCTCGTAGCGCGAGAGCCACACGGCAGCCTCCTGCATCGGGCCCGGCGACAGCTCGCAGCGCACGACGCGGCCCGCCTTCGTGCGCGAGATGAGGCCGGCGCCTTCGAGCACGCGCAGGTGCTTCATGAAGCCGGTCAGCGACATGCCGTGCGGTTCGGCGAGCTCGGTCACGCTGAGGCCGCCCTCACCCAGCGCTTCGAGCACGCTGCGGCGGGTCGGGTCGGACAGGGCCGCAAACACGGCGTCCAGGGCATCTGAGTGAACCATGCGGTTGAGTATCTGGAGGGGCCCGCAGGCCGTCAAGCAATGGGCCGTGCGCAGGAACGGTTTATGCATGCTGCATCGCAGCATCATCCCCCGCGAAGGAGCGCCCATGCTGGACCGAACCGCCACCCAGTTCTCCCACGTCAAGCCCGGTGACACCGAGTACGTCTCGGGCGGGTTGCGAGACTTCTTCCTGTACCGCGACCTCGGCATTGCGGCCGCCACGCACGGCAAGGTGATCGCGCACCTGGTCAAGGCCAACATGGCACCGGAAGCGGGCACCGGCTGGCACCGCCACGAGGCGGACTTCCAGATCGTCATCATGCTCAAGGGCTGGGCCCGCTTCATGTACGAGGACAAGGAGACGCGCGTCGAGGCCGGCGACGTGGTGCACCAGCGCCCCGGCATCCGCCACTTTCTCTTCGACTACTCGCCCGACATGGAGTACTTGGAGATCGTCTCGCCGGCCGACTTCAAGAGCATCGACGTCGAGCCGGTGTGCGAAATTCCGCCGCCCACGCCCTGGCCCTGAAACCCGCTGCCAGCGCGGCTTCGCGCGCCGATAAACTCCTCGCGTCTCACCAGAAACGACAACAACCGAGGAGAGAGAACTTGCGTATTCATACTGCCCGCCTGACGGCCGGCTTGCTGTTCGCGTGCGCCCTGACCGCCGCCAATCTCAGCAACGCCGCATCCCCCACCACAGCTTCCACAACCTCTGCTGCGAGCTCGCTCGAAGCCGAGCAGGAAGCCGCCTTCAAGGCCGCCAAGGCCGTGCAGAAAGCCGGCCCCGCCGACATCGTCCTGCGCGACCAGGCCCACCTGAAGCTGCCCGCCGGCTACGTCTGGGTGCCGACACCTGCCGCCGCGCAGCTCATGCGCAGCATGGGCAACCGCACCGACGACACCTTCATCGGCGCGATCTTCCCCGCGGACGACGCCGACTGGATGGCGGTCGTGAAGTTCGTGAAAGAGGGCTACATCAAGGACGACGACGCCAAGGACTGGAACGCCGACGAACTGCTCACGAGCCTGAAGGAAGGCACCGAGGCCGCGAACGAGGAACGCGCCAAGCGCGGCATCCCGGGCATCGAGGTCACGGGCTGGGCGCAGAAGCCGCAGTACGACGCCGCGACGCACCGGCTGGTGTGGTCGGCCCTGTCGAAGAAGAAGGGCAGCGACGGCGGCAACCCCGGCGTCAACTACAACACCTACGCACTGGGCCGCGAGGGCTACCTGAGCCTGAACCTCATCACCAACGCGAACGACCTCGAGAAGTACAAGCCCGACGCCACCCAGCTGCTCGGCGCGCTGCAGTACGACGACGGCAAGAAGTACGCGGACTTCAATGCGTCCACCGACAAGGTCGCCGCCTACGGCCTGGCCGCGCTGGTGGCCGGTGCGGCCGCGAAGAAGCTGGGCCTGTTCGCGGTCGCCCTCGCCTTCCTGGCCAAGTTCGCGAAGGTCGCCGTGGTGGCCGGCGGCGCGGCGCTGTGGGGCCTCACGAAGCTCTTCAAGAAGAAGAGCTGAGCCTGCAGCAGCCCGCCGCGCTCAGCGGCCCGAGAAGCGCGGTGCGCGCTTCTCGGTGAAGGCCTTCACGCCTTCGCGCCCGTCCGCGCTGCCCGCGCGTCGGCGCAGCAGGCGGTGCTCCATCTCGAAGTGCTCTTCGATCGGGCGCGCGGTGGCACCGCCGCACAGCGCCTTGATGCCCGCGAACGATGCGGTGGCACCGTTCGCCAGCCGCGTCACCAGCGCTTCGGCGGCCGCCGCCAGTTCGGCGTCCGGGTACAGCGCATCGACCGCGCCCGCCGCCAGGCAGCGCGCGCTGTCGATCGGGTCGCTCAGCATCAGCCATTGCTGCGCGCGCACCGGTCCGATGCGGCGCGACAGGAAATACGAACTCCCCGCGTCCGGCGACAGCCCGATGGCCGCGTAGCCCGTTCGCAGCTTCATCGACTCGGTGGCGAGCACGAAGTCGCCGCACAGCGCCAGCCCCACGCCGGCGCCGCCCACCGTGCCGTTCACCGCCACCACCAGCGGCGCCGGGTTCTGGGCCAGCCGCAGCAGCGCGGGATGCAGCCGGTCGAGGATGGCGTCGACCAGTTCGGGCAGCTTGTCGCCGGCCGCCACGAAGCTGTCGATGTCGCCGCCCGCGCAGAACACGCGCCCCTCGCCGGTCAGCAGGATGGCGCGCGGCGCCGCTTCGAGCACCTCGTCGATGGCGCGCGCCAGCGCATGGCTGCTCGCCAGCGACACCGAGTTGGCGCGTTCGGGCCGCTTCAGCACGATGCGGCCGATGCCGTCCTGCACGCCCCAGGCAATGCCTTCTTCGAACTGCATCTCAGATCCCCGTGAGCCCGCCGGTGCACATGAGCGTCTGGCCGCTCACGTAGTCCGACTCGGGCGCGCACAGCAGGTACACCGCGCCGGCCGCCTCTTCGGGCGTGCCGCCGCGGCCCAGCGGGATCGACTGTTCCATCATCGCCAGCAGGCCGGGGTTGACGCCGACCTTGATCTCGCGCCCCTCGATGTTCGCGGTGGTGGCCTCGGCCGTGCTGGCCGTGAGCCGCGTCTGGATGAAGCCGAAGGCCACGCAGTTCACCGTGACGTTCATGCGGCCCCACTCCTTGGCCAGCGTCTGCGTCATGCCCACGATGCCGGCCTTGGCGGTCGAGTAGTTGGCCTGACCCGCATTGCCGAAGAGCCCGGCCACCGACGAGATGTTGACCACCTTGCGCACCACGCGCCGACCGGCCTCGCCCTCGGTTTTCGCCAGCGCGCGGATCACGGGCTGCGCAGCGCGCAGGATGCGAAACGGGGCCGTCAGGTGCACGTCGATCATGGCGTACCACTGCTCGTCGGTCATCTTCTGCACGACGCTGTCCCAGGTGTAGCCGGCGTTGTTGACGATGATGTCCAGGCCCTTGAACTCGTTCACCGCCGTGCCGACGAAGCGCTCGGCGAAGTCCGGCGCCGACACGCTGCCGACGCAGGCCACGGCCTGCCCGCCCGCGGCGCGGATGGCCTGCACGGTTTCGTCAGCCGGTTCGGCGTCGAGGTCGTTGACGACGACGCGTGCGCCTTCGCTGGCGAGCTTCAGCGCGATCGCACGGCCGATGCCGCGGCCCGAGCCGGTGATGAGGGCGACCTTGCCTTCGAGTTTGGGTGTCATGTCTCTTCTCTCTTCTCTCTTCTTTCATTCGTACGTTCAAGGCATCAGCGCAGTGCCACGAGCGCCTCGCCCGCGATGCGCGTCTGGCCGTGCTGGTTGGCGCTGAGCACTTCCACGCGCACGCAGCGCTCGCCGTCCAGCTCCAGCTTCTCGACCACGCGGCCGGTGCAGCGCACGGCATGCCCCAGGTGTGTGATGCCCTGGAAGCGCGCGTCGAAGCGGCGCAGCTGCGCCTGCGGCACCCAGTGCGTGAGCAGCCGGCCGAGCCAGGCCATGCCCAGCATGCCCTGCGCGAACACGTCGGGCATGCCGGCCTTGCGCGCGAAGTCGGTGTCGATGTGGATCGGGTTGTGGTCGCCCGAGGCGCCCGCGAAGAGCGCGAGCGTCGTGCGGTTCACCGGCGGGAGTTGCAGCGCGGGAAGTTCGTCGCCGACCTGGACGGTGTCGTAGCGGAGGGTCATCGCAGGTTCTTTCTTCAGTGGCGGCAAACGATCACCGTGCGCAGCTCGGCCACGAGTTCGTCGCGCTGGTTGGTGGCGCGCGAGGTCTTCACCACGAACTCGAGTGCGCCGTTCTTCTTGTCGTAGATGTCGCTGATGATGGAGCGCACCGTCACCGTGTCGCCCACGCAGGCGGGGCGGTGGTAGCTGAAGCTCTGCTCACCGTGCAGCAGCTTCGACAACGGAATCTGCAGGTCGGTGAGCAGCTGGTCGGAGGCGCCCGAGTCCAGCTCGGCGGCGAACAGGAAGGTGGGCGGCACCGGCAGGTCGGGGTAGCCGGCATCGCGCGCGGCGGCGGCATCGGTGTAGACCGGGTCGGTCTCGCCGATGGCCTTGGCGAAGAACTGCAGCCGGCTGCGCTCGATGGGCAGCACCGAGGCGGGCAGTTCGTGACCGATCCATTTCTTGTCGATCATGTGCTCCGCCCTCAGACGCGTTCGTACAGCGTGACCACGCAGGCGCCGCCCAACCCGAGGTTGTGCTGCAGCGCCATCCGCGCGCCTTCGACCTGGCGCTTCTCGGCCGTGCCGCGCAGCTGCTGGACCAGCTCCGTGCATTGCGCGAGCCCCGTCGCGCCGAGCGGGTGGCCCTTCGACAGCAGGCCGCCCGACGGGTTGGTGACCACCTTGCCGCCGTAGGTGTTGTCGCCATCGACCACGAACTTCTCCGCACCGCCGACCGGGCACAGGCCCAGCGCCTCGTAGCTGATGAGCTCGTTGTGCGCGAAGCAGTCGTGCAGCTCGACCACGTCGATGTCCTGCGGGCCGACACCGGCCGCGTCGTACACCTTCTGCGCGGCCTCCTGCGCCATGCTGAAGCCGACCACCTCGCGCATGTCGCGCGCCTCGAAAGTGATAGCCCGGTCGGTGGTCATGGCCTGAGCCTTGATGCGCACGCTGCGGTCCAGCCCGTGGCGTTCGGCGAAACGCGGCGAGCAGACGATGGCGGCCGCCGCGCCGCAGGTCGGCGGGCAGGCCATGAGCCGCGTCATCACGCCGGGCCACATGACGGGCGCAACCATCACCTCGTCTTCGGTGACGACGGTGCGAAACAGCGCCACCGGGTTGTTCGACGCATGGCGGCTGGCCTTGGCGCGGATCTTCGCGAAAGTGGACATCTGCGTGCCGTACTGCTGCATGTGCGCCAGGCCCGCGCCGCCGAAGTAGCGCAGCGCCAGCGGCACCTGCTCGTTGCCGACCAGCTCGTCGGTGATCGACTCGAAGTGGTCGAACGGGCTCGGACGGTCGTTGAACACCGCGCCCAGCGCGCCGGGGCTCATGTGCTCGAAGCCCAGTGCCAGCACGCAGTCGGCCGCGCCGCTGGCCACGGCCTGGCGCGCCAGGAACAGCGCGGTGGAGCCGGTGGAGCAGTTGTTGTTGACGTTGACGACCGGGATGCCGGTCATGCCGACTTCGTACAGCGCGCGCTGGCCGGCGGTCGAGTCGCCGTACACGTAGCCGACGTAGGCCTGCTGCACCAGCTCGTAGCCGATGCCGGCGTCTTTCAGCGCGGCGTTGGTGGCGTGCGCGGCCATCTGCGGGTAGGGCTGGTTCGCGCCCGGTTTGGTGAAGGGGATCATGCCGACACCGACGACGTGGACATCCTGGCTCATGAGGGGCTCCTGAAGTGAATGAATGAGTGAAATGGGAAGAGAAACAGGGCTCAGGCTACGCTTCGTTGGCGCCCTTGCCAAAACGGTTCGCGCAACCGGGTCTTGAGCACCTTGCCGGCACCCGACAGCGGCAGCGCCTCGACCACCGCCACGCTGCGCGGGCACTTGTAGGGTGCAATCAGCGCCTTGCAATGCGCAATGAGCGCCTCGTCCGCCAGCTGCTGGCCCGGCTTGAGCACGAGCACCGCATGCACGGCCTCGCCCCACGCCTCGCTGGGGATGCCGATGACGGCGCAGGCCGCCACGGCCGGGTGCTGGTTGATGGCGTTCTCGACCTCGGCCGAATAGATGTTCTCGCCGCCGCTGATGATCATGTCCTTCAGGCGGTCGACCACGAAGATGTAGCCGTCGTCGTCCATGTAGGCGCCGTCGCCCGTGTGCATCCAGCCGCCGCGCACGGCCGCGGCCGTTTGCGCGGGCTGGTTCCAGTAGCCTTGCATCACATTGGGGCCGCGCACCGCGACCTCGCCCACCGTGCCGCGCGGCACTTCGGCGCCCTCGCCGTCGACGATGCGAACCTCGGTGCAGTAGCTCGCGCGGCCGGCCGAGCGCAGCTTGCCTCGTCGCTGGCCTTCGGCCGTGTGGTTGCGCGCCGGGTTGATGGTGGCCAGCGGCGACAGCTCGGTCATGCCGTAGGCCTGCACGAAGTCCACGCCCGGAAAGGCGGCCATCGCGCGGGTCAGCACCGCCTCCGAGATCGGCGAGGCGCCGTAGGTGATGCACTTCAGGCTGCTGAGGTCGCGCGGCTCGCGCATCGCGGGATGGTCGACCAGCATCTGGATCATGGTGGGCACCAGCAGCGCGTGCGTGACGCGGTCCTGCTCGATAGCGTTCAGCACCGCTTCAGGGCTGAAGGCCGGAATGATCGCGTGCGTGTTGCCCTCGAACCAGTGCGGTGCGGCCAGGCCCATGTCGGCCAGGTGGAACATCGGCGCGGCATGCAGGTAGCAGCCCTCGGGCGAGGCAAGGCCCTCGGCGTGCAGGGCCAGCCCCGAGCTGCCCATGTTGGTGTGGCTCAGCATCACGCCCTTGGGAAAGCCCGTGGTGCCGCCGGTGTAGAAGATGCCCGCCAGGTCGTCGTCGCAACGGCCGGCGTCGGGCACGGGCGAGGCGGCCTCCAGCAACGCCTCGTAGCCGAGCATGCCGGGCGGCGTCGGGCCGTCGCGGCAGTAGATCACCTCGCGCAGGCTGCTCGCCTGGCCGCGCATCTGCTCGACCACCGGGCGGAAGGTGTCGTCCACCAGCAGCAGCGTGGAGCCCGAGTCGTCCAGCGAGTACAGAATTTCGGCCGCCGACCAGCGGATGTTGCAGGGGTTGAGCACGCCGCCGCCCCAGGGCACGGCCATCTGGTATTCGAGGTAGCGCGCCGAGTTGAGCGCCAGCATGGCGACCCGGTCGCCCGCCTGCATGCCGAGCCCCTGCAGGGCGCCCGCCAGGCGCGCGACGCGCTCGGCGTACGCGCGAAAGCTCAGGGTGCGGCCCGAAGCGCGCACGGCGATCCGGTCGGGGTGCTGCTGCACGCTGCGGTGCAGCGACTGGGTCTGGTACATGGCGGTTGTCTCCGTTCGGTTCTTGTGTAGGCGCATGGTAGAAACCGCGCCGTGCCGCGGCGATTGCGCATCGCATCGCCCGCATGGCAGAAAACCTCAATCGACACCCGCGCCGCCACCGGGTCTGATCCGCTCACGCATGCTGCAACCGCCCGTCACCATCCCGATCGTGTTCGTCCAGGGCATGCTCTCGGGCGTGCGTGCGCGCGGCGACGATGCGCCGATCTGCATCGACACCGCGCTGCAGGATGCCGGCATCGCCCCCGCCCTGCTCGATGCACCGGGCGCGCGCGTCACGGCCGAGCAGTACGTGGCGCTTTTCGCGCTGCTGATGGAACGGCTGGACGACGAGGCCCTGTGCTTCCTGTCGCGCCGCCTGCGCTGCGGCAGCTTCGCGCTCATGACCCGCGCCACGATGGGTGCCCCCACGCTCGAGGTGGCGCTGCGGCGCGTGGCCCGCACCTTCAGCCTGCTGCAGGACGACCTCGAGATGGTGCTGCTGCACGAAGGGCCGCTTGCGGGCTTCGGCCTGCGGGTGCAGGGCATGCCGAGCGCGCCGCTGAACTTCCTGCACGAGCTGATGCTGCGCGTGTACTGGCGGCTCTTTGCCTGGCTGCACGGCGGCCGGCTGACGGCGCGTCGCTTCGACTTCGGCTTCGAGCAGCCGCCCTACGCGGCGCGCTACAACAAGGTGTTTCCCGCGCCGCTGCAGTTCGGCCAGCCGCTGTCGGCCGTGTGGTTCGACGCCAGCGCGCTGGTCACGCCGATCCGCCGCGACGCGCGGGCCATGCGCGACTTTCTGGCCGCCGCGCCGGCCCATGTGATCCTGCCGCCGCTGGGCGAGCTGGCGGTGAGCGCGCGCGTGCGCACCGTGCTGCAGCAGCACCGCCCGGCCTGGGCCGACCTGGCCACGGCCGCGCGCAGCCTGCACATGTCGGTGAGCACCCTGCAGCGCCACCTGGCCACCGAGGGCACCTCGTTCCAGTCGCTCAAGGACCAGCTGCGGCGCGACGTGGCCATCGTGCGCCTGAACACCAGCACCGTGCCGCTGGCGGCGCTGGCCGAGGAGCTGGGCTTTTCGGACAGCGCGGCGTTCCAGCGCGCCTTCAAGACTTGGACCGGTGGGGCGCCGGGGTCGTATCGGCGGCGGCCCCTGCCGGACCCGGAGGCCTGAAGCTGCCGCCCTACCACTTCACCCGCACGCCCAGCGATCCGTTGACCGAGCTCTTCACCTTGGCATCGCCGCCCGACGACCAGAGCTTGCCGACTTCACCGTAGAGGCTGGTCGTCTGGCTCAGCGCCAGCGTGAAGCCGCCGGCCAGTTCGGTGCTGGTGCCGCCGGTGGGCGCCGCGATGTCGGTCGTGGTCGCGCCGTTCACGAAGCGCGCGATGTCGGTGCCGCTCGAAGTCTTGTAGACGTTGACCCGGCCATAGGGCTGCAGCACGCCCAGGCCGGTGTCGAGCTGGCCCTTGACCCGCACGCCCGCGCGGGCGATCCAGCCGCTGTCGGCTTGGGGTTGCGTGATGGCACCGACGATGGCCGAGTTGCCCAGGTCCATGTGATGGTGGATCAGCTGCAGCTGCGGCTCGATGCGCCAGCCGCTGCCGCCGATCGCGAAGGCCTGACCCACTTCGATCGAGCCCAGCAGGCTGTGGCCCTTGCCGCCTACGCCGGCGCCGAGCATCGGCTCGACCGTGTAGCGGTGGCGGCCCGACTGCACCACGGCATCGGCGTAGAAGCCGCTGTCGGCGGTGTAGGTGCCGTACACGCCGACGTACTGGCTGCGCAGGTCGCTGCGGCCCACGGCGAGGTGGCGGATGCCGCTGGCAAAGCCGCTCACGCGGGCATCGCCGTCGAGCTGGCCCACGTACAGGCCGGCGCGCCAGTTCGGCGTGGCGAGCAGGTCGGTGCCGGCCTGGAAGCCGGTGAGGCGGCCCTTGCTGGTGGGCGAGACGGTGCCGCCCTGCTGGATGTCGATGTCGGTGGAGAGCACGCGGGCCCAGGCGCGGCGGTCCGATCCCGTCGGTGTGCTCGCGGCGCCCTTCACATCGTCGTCGCCCACGCGCTTGCGCACATCGCCCAGCATCGCGAGGTTGCCCTGGCGCAGCTGGCCCGGCAGCGCGGCGTAGAGCGCAGCCTCCGGTCGGTAAGTGACGACGGGCAGGCCCACCGGTTGGCCCGGCGCGACCGCGTCGGTGGTGGAGCGCAGGTACCAGCTCTCGCCCGCGCCCTTCGCATCGGCGGCATGCAGGCGGTACTCGTAGGCGCCTGCGTCGACATGGCCGCCGGCCAGCGAGAAGGCGTCCTTCGTGGTCTGTGCGGTGGTGGTCGCGCCGTTCTGTGCGGTGATGACCTCGATGCCGTTGCCGCTCGTGAGTGCGCCCAGGCCGCCGAGGTTGCTGATCTGCACCGTGGTCTTGCCGCTGGCGACGGCGCTGGAGCCATCGAGCACGAGGCGGTCGGAGGGGCCGGTGCCGTTGAGCGTCGTGCTCAGCTTGAGCACGCCGTTCGTGCCGACGTAGGCGCCTTTGACTGTCAGCGTGGTGCCTGCGGTCACGCCGGCCAGCGACACAGTGCCGCTGTTGGCCAATGAAGCGATGGTCTGGTTGAAGCCCGCCAGGTCGAGCGTGGCACCTGTGGCCACGCTGTGCGCAGAAGCCGCGCTCAGCGTGTTCACCGCGCCGGCCTTCAACGTGCCTTGCGCCACGTTCGTCGCACCGGTGTAGGTGTTGGCGCCCGACAGCGTCAGCGTGCCCGTGCCCTGCTTGGTGATGAAGCCGCCGCCGCTGATCGCACCGCTCAGCGTGCCGCTGAATGCACCGGTGTCGATGACGGGGTCGTTGTTGCCGGTGAGCTTGATGGTGTTGGCGATCGTCAGGCCGTTCGCGCTGAAGCCCAGCGTGGTGTCGTCGTCCATCGAGAGCGTGCCGGTGCCCAGCGCCTGGTTGTGGCCCACGTTCAGGCGGCCCTGGCGCAGCGCCGTGCCGCCGGTGTGGGTGTTCTCGCCCGACAACGTGAGCGCGCCCGTGCCGACCTTGACCAGCGAACCGCCCACGCCGGAGATGACGCCCGAGATTTCGGTGTCGGTATTGAGAGCGCCCGTGGTCAGTGACTTCGCGCCGAGCAGCACGCGGCCTGCCCCTTCGAGTGATCCGATGGTGATGCCTGGCGTGCCAAGGTTGGACAGGAAGACCGTGCCACCCGCCTTGTTCACCACGCTCGCCTGCGCGGCCGTTGCGTTGTCGCGAATGTCCAGCACGCCGTCGCGCTCATTGACGATGGTCGCCTGCTCGGCGGAAGCGTCGCCCCAGAGGTAGGTCGTGCCACCAGCGAAGTTGGTGATGTGGGTCTTGCCTGCGTTGGCGTTGAACCAGACCATGACCTCGCCACCGCGGTTCTCGATGGTGGCATTGCCGGCCGTCGCGTTGCCACGGAAGTCGATCGAGCCGCCGGCATGCGCGGTCAAGGTCGCGTGGCCGGCCGAGGCGTTGTCCTGGAACTGGACGAAGCCGCCGTTGCCCGACTGGGCGGCGCCTGCCGTGATCTTTAGGCTTTCCGCATCCGCACTGCCGCTGAAGATCAAGGCCGCGCCACTGCTCACGCCCACCGGACCGGTACCCACCGCGCCTGTCACGCCCACATTCAAGGTGCCGCCATCGACCTGCGTGCCGCCCTTGTAGCTGTTGGCCGCCGTGAGCAGCAGCTCGCCGCCGCCGATCTTGCGCAGGCTGCCCGCGCCGCTCATCGTGCCTGCGAAGCTGCCGCTGGCCACCTGGTCGAAGACCACCCGGGCGTCGTTGACGATGGCGCCGCGCAGGCTGGTGGTGTCGCCCTGCAGCGTGCCGGCGCGCACGAGCGTTCCGCCGGTGTAAGTGTTGGCGCCCTGGAGGACCAGCGTGCCCAGGTCGTCCTTCGTGAGGCCGCCCGCGCCGCTCAGCACCGACGCGATGGTGGCCTGCATCTGCGCTCCCGAGGCCGTGCCGTCGCCGACCTTGATGACGGTGTTGGCGTTGCCCAGCGTCAGCGCGTCGCCGGTGACGAGATAGCCACTGGTGGAGAACTGCGCGCCGTCGATGCTGATGGCGCCGCCCGTGTTGTCCACCCGGACCGTGCCGGCCGCGCCGCCGAACAGCGCGAACTGGTTCTGCTGCCAGCCGGTGTTGGTCTTGCCGTTGGCGCCGGTCCAACTGTCGGACGGGTCGTTGAGGGTGGAGTTGCCGAGGCGCCAGGTGCCGGAGCCGCCGCTGATCGTGCCGTCGTTGTAGGTGGAAGCATCGCCGCCCGCGCCGTCCCAGAAGCCGAGCGACACGCCCTTGCTGTTGATCAGGTTGATCTCGCCCAGCACCGACGACTGCACGTGCAGGTCGCCGGCCGCCGTGCCTGCCGGCGCCGTGCCGATGTTCAAGCCGTTGTCGATCAGCAAGCCGGAGTAGCTGATCAGTCGGTACAACCCGGGCCCGAAGGTGCCGCCGGGCGCCTCTGCCACGTTGAGCGTGCCGTCGAGCACGAGGCCGCCGTTGACCTTGACGAGGTCGTTGAGCGGGCCGCCCGCCACGCCCGCCTGGCCCAGCTCGTAGCTCAGGAAGGCGCCGGGATCGAAGCGCAGCATGCCCGTGGTCAGCGTGCCGAGGTTGCTGCCCGGTGCGAGCGTCGCGCCGTTGGCGATGGTGACCTGGCCCGCGATGCTGCCGCCGCCGCTGAGCGTGGCGCCGCTCTTGACCTGCACCGTGCTCGTGCCCGTGGCGCTGCCGGTGGTGTTGTTCACGCGCAGCGTGCCGGCGTTGACCTCGGTCGCGCCGCTGTAGGTGCTGGCGCCCGTCAGTTCCAGCACACCCGTGCCGTTCTTGGACAGGGTGCCGGAGCCGCTGATGACGCCTGCGTAGCTCAGCTCGCCCGCGCGGTCGAAGACCAGGTCGCCGTCGTTGCTGATGCTCCCCGTGATGCTGCCGGTGGTGCCACCCGCGCCGATCTGCAGGATGTTGCCGGCCACGACGGTGGTCGTGCCCGTGAAGGTGTTGTCGCCGGTCAGGGTCAGCTTGCGCGCGCCCTTCTGCAGCAGGCTGCCGGTGCCGCTGATGTTGCCGGCGAAGGTGGTGTCGGCGCTGCGGTTGAACACCAGCGCGGCGTTGTTGGCGATGTGGCCGACGATGCTGCCGCTGTCGCGGATCTCAAGGGTGCCGCTGTCAATGGTCGTGCCGCCGGTGTGCGTGGCGTTGCCGGTGTAGACCAGCGTGCCCGCGCCGGTCTTCGTCACGTTGCCGCTGCCGGTGATGTTGCCCGCGAAGGCCGCATCGTTCGATCGGTTGAAGACCAGCGCCGCGTTGTTGGTGACGTTGCCGGCGATGCTGCCGACGGTGCCGCCATCGCCGATCTGCAGGGTGCCGCCGTCGATGGTGGTGCCACCGGCGTGCGTGGCGCTGCCGGTGTAGACCAGCGTGCCCGCGCCGGTCTTCGTCACGCTGCCGACGCCGCTGATGTTGCCCGCGAAAGCGATGCCGTTGGCGCGGTTGAAGACCAGCGCCGCGTGGTTGGTGACGTCGCCGGTGATGCTGCCGTTGTTGCCGCCGCTGCCGATCTG
Source organism: Variovorax boronicumulans NBRC 103145 (assembly GCF_001591345.1). Taxonomy (GTDB): domain Bacteria; phylum Pseudomonadota; class Gammaproteobacteria; order Burkholderiales; family Burkholderiaceae_C; genus Variovorax; species Variovorax boronicumulans. The sequence goes on from NZ_BCUS01000046.1 coordinate 37,947, forward strand.
CAAGGTGCCCGCGCTGACCGTCGTGCCGCCGGTGTAGGTGTTCGAACCCGAGAGCGTCAAGGTGCCGGAGCCTTCCTTGACCAGCGAGCCCGTACCGTCGATGCTGCCTGCAAAGGTGGTGCTGGCGTTGGCCGACCCGACAGTCAGGGTGGCGCTGCCCAGCTGAACGGTGCCTGCGGTGCCCGACAGGCTCGAGGCACGCAGGTTGAAGCTGCCCAGGTCCAGCACGCCGCCAAGCACGGTGTACGCCGTGTTCTGCGACAGGGCCGATGCGGCGCCGGACCGCAGCGTGCCGCCGCGAACGGTGGTGCCGCCCTGGTAGGTGTTGCTGCCCGAGAGCGTGACCGTGCCGGTGCCCCATTTCGTCACGTCGCCCGAGCCGCTGATGGCGCCGGAGAAGGTGCTGCTGTCGGTGCGGTCGAAAGCCAGCGTGCCGTTGTTGACCACGTTGCCGATGAGGCTGCCGCCGTCGCCGATCTGCAGCGTCCCCGCGCTGATGGTCGTGCCGCCGGTGTAGGTGCTGGCGCCCGTCAGGGTCAGCGTGCCCGCCGTCGTTTTCACGAGCTGGCCCGTGCCGGTGATCGCGCCGGAGAAGTTGCCGGACCGCACCGTCGTGGCCTGGGCCGAGCCGGCGCCGGTCCGGGTGTTCAGCGTGCCGGTGCCCTGCAGATTGGCAATGGTGATGCTGTAGCCGTTCAGGTCGAGCGTGGCCCCCGCCTCCACGGTGGTCGACGCCACGTTGGCGAGGATCGTGCCGGCGCGCACCGCGTCCGACACCTGCAGCGTGCCACCGGCCACGACGACCGCCGCATTGCTGGTGACGGTGGTGGTGCCGCTGCCCAGGCGCACAGTGCCGTCCTCAGCGGCGCTGCCGAAGACGGCGGTCGCCCCGGCGCCCAGCCACAGACTGCCACCGATCCCGAGTGATTTGCCGCCTGCGGCGGCTACCGTGCTGCGCTGGCCGGTCGCGAAGGTCAGGTTGTTGGTCAGGTCGAGGCTCGAGGTGGCGGCCAGCGTGCCGCCGTCGAGCGTGACCGTGCCGGCGCCGAGCGCGCCGGCCGTGCCGATCTGCACCGTGGTGCCTGTCTTGATCGTGGTTCCGCCGAGGTACGCGTTGGGACTGCCCAGCGCCAGTGTGCCGCCGCCGTCGACCGTAAGGCTGCCGATGCCGGAGATGAAGCCGTTCATCGCCAACTGCGCGGGCGTCGCGCCGCTGCCGTCGACGGTGACCGCGAGATTGCCCGCGGGCAGGAATCTGCCGGCCAGCCTCCAGTTGCTGCCGCTGGCGGCATGGATGCGCGAGAAGCCCTCGAACGCGTCGTCCTCGATGTTCGTACCCTCTAGGCGCAGCGTGTTGCCCGTGCCCTGGGCGACCACGCCGCCGTTGAGCACGGAGCCTGCCTGGAGCGTGAGCGAGTTGTTGCTGCCGCCCAGCTGGAGCGAATTGGCGCGGGTCACCCCGTCGCCTGCGAGTCCACCGGAAATGATGCCGCTGTTGACGATGGTGAGATTGCTGCCGACGATGCCCGCGCCGCCCTGCGCATACGCACCCAGTTGCGTGCCGCCCTGCGCGCCGCCTTCACCGTTGCCGCCGGCACCGCCATAGACCGTCACGTTCACAATCGGATGGGTTCCTCGGGCGGCCAGGCCCTTGCCGCCGTTGCCGCCCGCGATTGAGCCGGCGTTGGTGATCGTCACGCCGCCCACAGGCACCACCAGCACGCCTGCGCCGCCGCCGCCGCCAGTCCCCTTCAGGGACGAAGTGCCTGTGAACGCATCGCCGCCGTTGCCGCCATCGCCGCCGAGGAGCGCCCCCGTCGTCTTGACTTCGAATGATTGGGTGGCGAGCACACTGCCACCACCGCCGCCGCCGCCTGCACCGCCAGGGTCTATTGAGCCGGCGTAGCCGCCGGTCCCCCCGTTGCCGCCGCTACCGGCCTTGATCGAGGTGGTGACAGGCGCGGAGCCGGTCCGGGCGGAACCGCCGCCGCCGCCACCACTGCCGTCGAGCCTGTCCGGGTTGTTGCCGCTCGACGCCGCAGCCCCGTTCGTTCCGTTGGCACCGAGGGCGCCCCCGGCGGCACCCGCGGCGGACTGATCGCCCTGCCCCCCATGACCGCCTTCACCGGTCGTGCTGTTGCCCGCCGTGTGCCCCACGCCATGGTTGCCGTTGACCAGGTAACCCCCTCCACCGCCATCGCCCCCCGCGAATGACGGCCCGGCCAGCATCAGCAGCGACGCCGCACCCGCCGCCGCCAGCGCCACGGCCCCGCGACTCTTCTTGCCCCTGGCGTGGGTGTGTTCGGAAACGGCAACCCAGGCGCCGAGTGCCGAGTTCCAGAGGCTGCGATGTGCTTTGTTCATGGGGAGGAAAACCTTGAGAAAGAGGGCCGCTTGCACCAGAAGCGGGCAAATAGTCAGCAAACATTTATTTTTGTAAATAAATTGTTTCAAACCCATCGCTGAAACTAGGTATTCGTGCGAAGTGGGTGCCCTGCGGAGTTTTCGGAAACTTCCGAAGGTCCAGCAATCCGGCGCGACAATCCGCCGCATGGCTTCCGCACCCGAACTCCCTCCCCTCAACCGCCAGTTCGTCGCCCACTTCGGCGAGATGGGCAGCAAGTGGGGCATCAACCGCACCGTCGGTCAGATCTACGCGCTGATCTTCCTGTCGGAGCGCGCGCTCAACGCCGACGAGATCGCCGAGATGCTGGAGTTCTCGCGCTCCAACGTGAGCATGGGTTTGAAGGAGCTGCAGGCCTGGCGCCTCGTGCACCTGCGCCACCACGCGGGCGACCGGCGCGAGTACTTCGAGGCGCCGAAGGACGTGTGGGAAATCTTCCGCGTGCTGGCCGAGGAACGCCGGCGCCGCGAGATCGAGCCCACGCTCTCGATGCTGCGCAACGCGCTGCTCGAATCGCCCACCAGCGACGCCGAGCGCCACGCGCAGGCCCGCATGCGCGAGATGCACGACCTGATCGACCGGCTGATGAAGTGGTTCGACGACGTGCAGCGCCTGGCGCCCGAGACCGCCATGCAGCTCATGGGCATGGGCGCGACGGTGACGAAGGTGCTGACGCTCAAGGACCGCCTCACGGGCGGTGCGTCGAAGAAGAGCAAAGGCCCCGCGGGCGAAACCTGAGTCGCGCCGCGAGACTGAGGGAACGGACGGGGCGCTACGCCCTCACAGCCGTTCCTGCCCCTGCGGGGTTTCCGGCGTGCCGAGCTTTTCCTTGCGGATGGCCTCGTCGTCCATCAGCTCGTACCACATGGCGTTGAGCACGGCGAAGGCGGCGGCCAGCGGCAGGCCGAGGATCCAGGCGAAGTACCACATGTCTTTTTCCTTCCCGTTTCAGTAGGCGTGCCCGCTCTCGTCGCGGATGGCTTGCTCGTCGACCTTGCCCCACAGCACGTGGTAGACCCAGGTGGTGTAGGCCACGATGATCGGGATGAAGATCGCGGTGACCACCAGCATGATGAACAGCGTCAGGTGGCTCGACGACGAATCCCACACCGTGAGGCTGGCGCGCGGGTCGATCGACGACGGCAGGATGAACGGGAACATCGACGCGCCCACGCTCAGGATGATGCCGGCGATGCCCAGTGCCGCCGTGAGCAGCGCGAACCCCGGCCGGCGCAGCACCAGCCCGAGCAATGCGCCCAGCGTGCCGACGAAGCCCGCCGCCGGCGCGGCGATGGTCCAGGGGTGCGCCGCGTAGTTGCCCATCCAGGCGCCGGCATGCAGCTCGACGGTCTTGAGCATCGGGTTCGACGGGCCCACCGCGTCGACCACGCTGCTGATGCGAAAGCCCCCGATGCCCATGGCCAGCCACACACCGGCCAGCGCGTAGAACACGAGCGTGAGCACCGCCGCGACCATGCCGTAGCTGCGCGCACGCTCGGCCACCGGCCCGGCGGTCTTGAGCAGCAGCCAGGCCGCGCCGTGCATCACCAGCATCGCCACCGACACCAGCCCGCAGAGGATGGCGAAGGGGTTCAGCAGGCCGAAGAAGCTGCCGTCGTAGAAGATGTGCATGTCGGCGCCGAAGCGGAACGGCACGCCCTGCAGCACGTTGCCCACGGCCACGCCGCAGATCAGCGCGGGCACGAAGCCGCTGAAGAACAGCACGCCGTCCCAGCGCGCGCGCCACTGCGGCGACTCGCGCTTGCTGCGGAACTTGAAGGCCACCGGCCGCAGGATGAGCGCCGACAGGATCACGAACATCGCCAGGTAGAAGCCCGAGAACGACACGGCGTACAGCTGCGGCCAGGCCGCAAAGACGGCACCGCCGCCCAGGATGAGCCACACCTGGTTGCCCTCCCACACCGGGCCCACGCTGTTGATGACCACGCGCCGTTCGATGTCGTTGCGCGCCGCAAAGGGCAGCAGCATGCCGGCGCCCAGGTCGAAGCCGTCGGTCACCGCGAAGCCGACCAGCAGCACGCCGATCAGCAGCCACCAGATGAAGCGCAGGGTGTCGTAGTCGAGGAGTGTGTGGAGGATCATGCGGCGCTCCCGGTCGAGGCAGAAGAGGAAGACGTGGCGGCACGCGCCGGCGGAATGTGCGAGCGGGCATCGCCCTCGGTAGGCGCATGCTCGACCTCGGACCCCTTGCGGATGGCCTTGAGCATCAGCTTCATCTCGATGATGAGCAGCGTGGTGTAGATCGCGATGAAACCCGCGAGCGTGATCAGCAGTGTCGTCACGCCCAGGTTCGACACGGCCACCGCGGTCGGCAGCACGCCTTCGATCACCCAGGGCTGGCGACCGAACTCCGCCACCAGCCAGCCGGATTCGATGGCGATCCACGGCAGCGGAATCGCCCACACCGCGACCTTCAGCAGCCAGCGGTGGCGGTCGAGCGCACGGCGCGCCGACAGCACGAAGAAGGTGCCCGTCAGCAGGATCAGCAGCATGCCGATGCCCACCATCACGCGGAACAGCCAGAACAGCGGCGCCACCTGCGGCACGGTGTCCCACGCGGCCTTGGCGATCTGCTCGTCGGTGGCCTGGCGCGGGTCGTCCACGTAGCGCTTGAGCAGCAGCGCGTAGCCCATGTTGATGCCGTTGTCCTCGAAGTCGCCGCGCACGCCCTGCGTGACCTTGTCGGTGCCGCCGGCCTCGCGGATCTTCTGCAGCGCGTCGTAGGCCTTCAGGCCCTCGCGGATGCGGGCCTCGGCGCGCTTCACGAGCTCGTCGATGCCGGGCATCACGGTGTTGAGCGAGCGCGTGCCGATGAGGCCCATCACCGCCGGGATGTGGATCGCGTAGTGCGTCTCGCGCGCCTTCTGGTCGGGGAAGCCGATCACGGTGAAGGCGGCGGGCGCGGGCTGCGTCTCCCACATGCCTTCGATGGCGGCCAGCTTCATCTTCTGGTGTTCGCCCGAGAGGTAGCCGCTCTCGTCGCCGAGCACCGCCACCGACAGCGCGGCGGCCAGGCCGAACGATGCGGCCACGGTCATCGAGCGCTTGGCCAGCTCGATGTGGCGGCCCTTGAGCAGGTACCACGCCGACACGCCGAGCACGAACACCGCGGCGCACACATAGCCGGCCGACACGGTGTGCACGAACTTGGCCTGCGCCACCGGGTTGGTCAGCACGGCGGCGAAGTCGGTCACCTCCATGCGCATGGTCGCGGGGTTGAAGGCCGCGCCCACGGGGTTCTGCATCCAGCCGTTGGCGATGAGGATCCACAGCGCCGAGAAGTTGGAGCCGATGGCCACGGCCCAGGTGGCCGTGAGGTGGCCCACCTTGGAGAGCTTGTCCCAGCCGAAGAAGAACAGGCCCACGAAGGTCGCTTCCATGAAGAAGGCCATGAGCCCTTCGATGGCCAGCGGCGCACCGAAGATGTCGCCGACGTAGTGGCTGTAGTAGCTCCAGTTCATGCCGAACTGGAACTCCATCACGATGCCGGTGGCCACGCCCATCGCGAAGTTGATGCCGAACAGCACGCCCCAGAACTTGGTCATGTCGCGCCAGATGACGCGCCCGGTCATCACGTAGACCGTCTCCATGATGGCCAGGATGATCGACAGTCCGAGCGTGAGCGGCACGAACAGGAAGTGGTACAGCGCCGTCACGGCGAACTGCAGGCGCGAGAGCGCGACGATGTCAAGGTCCATGGGGGCTTCCTTTATATGTTCTGTTCGTTCGTTGCTCGGTCGGTCAACTCATCAATCGGGGCGCAGGCCGCGCAGCACGGCCTCGAAGGCCTCCGTGCCACGGCGCAGGTCGGCGACGATGCGGCCCTGCGCCATGCACACGAGGCGGTCGGCCAGCGCGGCTTCGCGGCGCAGGTGCGTGGCGATCAGCAGCGTGCGCGCACCGGCCTGCTGCGCCAGGCGCTGCAGCACGTCGTGCGCGGTGGCGGCGTCGAGCGCCTCGGTCGGTTCGTCGAGCAGCCACAGCGGCACGGGCCGCAGCAGCAGCCGCGCGAGTGCGAGCCGGCGCGACTGCCCGCCCGAGAGGCCGAGGCCG